>NZ_JAVKEW010000249.1:0-25202 GCF_040226375.1 Coleofasciculus sp. G2-EDA-02
GGGTTTAGGGACAATTGTAGGGGCGGGTTTAGGGACAATTGTAGGGGCGGGTTTAGGGACAATTGTAGGGGCGGGTTTAGGGACTAAATTCAGATATTCACCGATAACGGAACAACAAAACCCGCCCTCCTCACCGATAACGGAACAACAAAACCCGCCCTCCTCACCGATAACGGAACAACAAAACCCGCCCTTATTCGTAATTATAAATTGGTGTTATCTGCAATAAATATAGACATTAAAAAAATCATCTTTTACTGATCAAAGTTGATATGATTGACGATTACCGTTAAAAGTTCATCGGTCGTAAAAGGTTTCGCCAGATAACCATTCGCACCAAAATGTTGCCCTATATGCCTAACGCTTTGGTTTTTTTCTGCCGAAATAAAAATCAAGGGAATCGTCCTAGTCTTGGAATCTTGGCGTAAAGCTTTGAGAACTTCATACCCATCTAATTTTGGCATCCGAATATCGCACAAAATTAAATCAGGGACAAACTCTTTGGCTAAGAGTAAGCCCCTGCGAGAATCGCCCGTGCCAATTGCCTGATACCCTTTTTCCTGTAAGACATTAAGAATAATGTCCCGCAAAATTTCTTCATCTTCAATGACTAAAATTGTAGCATCCTGTTTCACAGTTTATCTCAAACTACCATTTTATACAAAAGCTATCAGGTTTTGGGGGGTTTAGCTTGACCAATGCCTAAGGATTCCTTAGTATGTTTCAACTGCTTCCAGAGTGACTTCACTTGCTGATAGGCTTGTTCAGAGGAAATCTTGCCGCCCGTTTCTAGGGCAGAAACATAAGACACTTTCTGGGCAAACTCTTGTAAGTTGGCATTAAAGGCTAGATACTCTGGCGTAAACTTGCCGTAATAGCGGCATCGAGGGTAAAGGAAGTTTTGCTTGCTGATCTGTGGGGAATCAGATGATGGGGACTGTTCCATATTTCACCTCTTGTCTTAAATTTCTGTTTTCCATTATATTAACACACTTTTAACCTTGCCTTAACTATAAGTTAACTAAATGTTATATAGCGATTCCATTGGAACTATGAACCTAGAGAATAGGCAATAAGGAATAGAGAACAGGGAACATAGAGGTAGCAAGCTTGCTCGAAGAGCGAGGATAACGAATGACAAATGACAAACAAATGAACATTAAAATCATAACGTTCAATATCCGCTATGATAAACCTGACCCAGATAAGCAAGATTGGAGAATTCGGCGTGATGCGATCGCGGCGCTGATCCAGGAGTATCGTCCCGATATTATTGGCACACAGGAAGGGAAAGCTCACCAGATCCTTGACTTACATCGCCGTTTACCGAATTATCAAAGTATTGGGGGCGATCGCACGGGAACAGGGACAGGAGAATATTGTGCGATTTTCTATAACAAAAACCGTCTCAAATGCCTAGACAGTGGCGATTTTTTCTTAAGTGATACGCCTGATATTGCTGGGAGTATCACTCCTGAGTGGGGGAATCCTGTACCGCGAATGGCAAGCTGGGCAGTATTTACTGTAGCGCAGGATACTAAAACAATCACCTGTTTTAATACCCATCTGGATTATACCAGTGCCTTGGCACGGGAACTGGGGGCAACGCTAATCCGCGATCGCATGATTCACCACAATCCTGCTAATACCTATCTCTTCCTTACGGGTGATTTTAATGCTGAACCCGATAGCTTACCACGGGAAATCTTATCTGAGTCATCAGGGAATTATATTACTCTACAGGATGCCTTAGCAGGTGTTGAATTAGAAAAACAGCGAAGTATTCATGGGTTTACAGGTGAGGCGTTTGCGGCTGTTGATACGATTTATTACGATAGTCGCCTCAGACGAGACACGGTGACGGTTGATGATCGGAAATGGCAAGGAGTTCTTCCCTCTGATCATTTCCCGATTATCGCTAATTTTGTTGATGATTAGATATAGGGGTTTGGGAACCAAACCCCTACTCGGTGGGGTGACATCTCTACAATCGTGCCATTTCATCTAAGGGATTAGGACGAGGATTGAAGGGACGATTTTGGGGGACAACGGTGAAATAAGGATCGAGTAACTCTTCCTCCACCCAACCTGAATAATAATTCAGCTTAGTTGTAGTTTTGGTTAACTCCGATACTTTCAGATCACCCCGCAAGGCATTCAGATTGGCAGGTTTTTCCCCTGTCCATTGCTCCTGATCAGATACAATTCCCACAGGTCCACCGCCAAAGAAATTCAGGGCGACTTGATCAAAACCGCGCACAAAGCGATCGCCATTCCAATACCATTCGTGTCCCGCCCAGTGTAGAGGCGGTTGCCCAGGGAGAGGTTGCCATGATGATCCATAAATTTCAGACCAAGAACTCGCCCCCTCCTCTAAGGTGACGGTAAAGCCATCTTCATACCTAACCTCATACCGTCCCTTTTGGGTTTGGTAATCCACTGGTGACCACCATAGCACTTCTACCCTGTCTCCCACCCGATCCGCCTCAAGGGTAACGGCTGGGGTTTCCTCTAATAAACCCCTGTAAATGGGCAATTCCTGACTCGGCAGTTTTGCCATTGCCGCAAATCGCCAACAAGACCAATTTTCGGGATTATTTACCCCTTGCCAAGGGACTTGGCAAACCCCGTTTCCGGTTCCTACCCAGAGGAGATCGCCTTCTAAATGCAGTTTGTCAGGAATTGCCCCGATAATGGGACTATTGCTGACGGTGTAGGAGGTAATCGTTCCGGATGTGAGATTGGGGGGAGAAGGACGATAGGCGACTAATCCCGTTCCGGGTAGGTAGGGATTCCCTTCACCACTCATTTGAGTTCCTAGCCAAAAGACTGGATTACTTCGATCACCAGCGATGACAAAATCGGTGATTTGTTGCCCTTGAATTTCTTGAGGTTGAATCACCGCCACCTCATTTATATCGGGATTGTAACCAACAATCGTGGCAATACCACTGAACCCTTCCCCTTGTTCTGATGCGACTGACCAAAATAGGCGATCGGCATAATTGAGGGCGGAGGTAATTCGAGGCACTCCCAAGGAAATTCCCACTTCAGCTTGCTGCACCTGTTCTAAGGTATAGAGGGGGTGGCGTTGGGGTTGTTTGCTATTAGGAGTAATCAGTTCAAAGACAACGGTTTTTGGTTCGATTCCTTGCGCCTCATTGCCAAAGGGATTCGGTTCGAGAATGACGCGATATTGATAGGATTTTCCGTTGAGTTCAATGGTTTGATAAGGGGGATTCTGGAGGTTTTCTTGGAATTGTTCGGGATTATCAGCCGTCTGTGATTCATCGGCTAACGTTCCCGGTTCTACTGTCCAAGTGCGATCAGATCGGCAGAAGACGATATCATACTGCTGCGTTTGAAAGGTGATCGTATCGGCATCTGTAATAATATCGCGAATGTGATAGTCAAATTGCTGATACAGTCCCTCATCCTTAGCAGAGGCGATGGGTATGGGTTCAGTTTGGCGAGGGCAATTAGCGGGATTTCCAATGACTTGAGGGGAAAAAGTCACCGGGGCGGTGCAACTCTGGAGTAATCCGATAATCGCCAGAATAGGGAGGATAGGTTTCATGGAAAAAGTACCAGAACTATTATTTATAAAGACGAATTTCAGGGGTTAGCGTTCCATTACGTCATTCGTCATTAGACAGGGAACAGGGAACTCTTAACAGGAAAATGTAACAAAGATTAATACAGCCATTGTGCGATAGTCGGGGGCGGGCGCGAGTTTCATCTGGGTGGGGTCAGAAATGATAATGGTGAAACCCACCCCGACAAAATTCATTGATAATTCTTGAGAAACTTTCCCCACTCCGCAGCCATAGGAAGTTCGGTAAACGGCACCTGGATCGTGGATTCTGGCAGGAGAAACTCTAGTGCGATCGCGCGTCCTTTTTTGGGGGGAGTTTCTAAGGCGACAATCTGCCCATCCACTAACAGTCGAATTGCCTGGACATCATTTAGAGAAAAAGTTTCTATATCCACTAGACCCGAACGAGTCGGTTTTCCCCACGTCAGACTTTTTCCCTTTTGTCCGAGTACGGCATAAATATCATATTTTGCCCGTTCAAATTGTTCTGCCCATAAGCGATATGCCTCAACTTTTTGATATTCATTCCAACCTGACCACGCTAGCCAAATAAATACAGCTAGTAAGGGTAACCAGAGTAAACCACGTTCCATTTTATTTTTATCTACAATTGCAAAACGTTGTAATTTAATCGGGGCGGGTTTAGTCGCATTCGGGTGCAGTCATAAATGATAACTGTGAAACCCGCCCCTACATGATCGACTACTGGACTAATTCTAATTCCTTTAATGCTTTTTCCAAAGCTGCTGTTTCAAAATTGAGCGTCAGCGCCCCGTGAAAATTGGGTTTTACGGTAATGTCGTCTATCGTGTAAACATTGACAAAGCCAAATAGTGTGGCTTTCACTTCGGTTTTTCGCGGCATGATCTCTACATATTTTTTGAGATAACCTTTACTCAGATTAACCGCCACATCAATCCGATGATAGTTACCGACATTGACAAAGCCAAACATTTTGACATCGACTTGAGATTGTTCTTCATTCAGCTTTTGTTGTAAGGTAAATGCCCCCGTTTCAATTAGTTCCTCCATCTGATCTATATCTGCCAAATTTTTCTTATAGACTGCCAATAACTTCGCGATTGCGGCATCGTCTTGGTTCTGAAGCACTAGATCGAGATTTATGCCCAGTTTTTCCTCTTTGACTGTTGCCTTGAGGAACGCGATCGCGTTATGCTTAAATCCTGTTTTGTCTTGATCATCCCTTGGCACGACTTGATATTCTCGATTCCCGTTATCAAGTAAGTTAAATTTGACAAAAAGCTGGTCAATTCCCAAAACTTGCTTTTGAATCGCCAGTACCAGCAGGGAGCGGAGACTGGAACGTAATTCTCCAATCGGATCAACTAACCACCAAACTTTGCGAATGGGCGAAAATTTTGGTAAATGTTTGCCGCAATGCCAGCGATATTTTAATTTCTGATAAGGCAGGTAGCGATCCCAAACTGCCATCTGCCAATAGGGGATTTGAATTAAGAGTTTGCCTGATTCAAAACTCAAACTATAGCGCAGATTGGATTCAACTTGAATCTCAACTTCATAAAGATGAAAGATACTCGTTCGCTGACCCAGTACCCCAATGTGAAAATCTCGGAGAAAATAGACAACGGCATCAATTTGTTGTAAAATTTGTTTTTTAATTGGCTTAAGTGGCAAGTCCTTACCCAGTTTTAAGGAAACTTGGTAAGCTTGATCAAGGGGGCGTACCTGGCTCTTAGAAATTTGCCTCCGGTTTAAGGAATCACTAACGGTCTGGTTTTGATTTTGTAAAGCTTCGGTTGCGTAAGCTTGAAAGTAATCAAGGAAAGTTGTATTGTTTTGGTTATTGGGTTCGAGGGTTGTTGTCATAATTTAAAGGAGAACAAAAGCGATTTTTCAGTTAAGATTATTTAAGTTTGATTGAGCTTAGAGCATGGTTAGTTTAGCCGAACTCAAAATCCGACAGAATTCTTATTCATTCTATCCAGCGTCCCTAAAGATCAACAATGGCATATTCTAGTTCAAAGTCAATTAAGCCGTGTTTATTGGAAAGATATGGCAAACCCTAACCATTTCCCGCACTATTTACTCAAACTTGAGGCTGATTATGTTCAGGCGATGGAAACTCACGCCGAAAGGACTTACCCAGAGGAATGCTGTGGCTTGTTATTAGGTGACATTAAGGGGGAAGTGAAAACCGTCGTTGAAGTTATACCAACAGAAAACGCTTGGGATAATCAGGCGGCACAAGCCTTTGAAGGAGTAAACGGTTCACGGGGTCACTCAGGGACAAAACGCAACCAGTTTACCATTGCCCCAGAGGTCATGTTGCAGGTTCAGAAGCTCTCACGCGATCGCAAATTGGATATCATTGGGATCTATCACTCCCATCCTGACCATGCAGCCGTACCCTCAGAATTTGATCGCGCGATCGCATGGCAGCGCTATTCCTATATTATAATTTCCGTTCAGCAGGGTATAGCTTCTGACCTCAGAAGCTGGACTCTTGATCCCCATCACCAGTTTCAGCCGGAAGAGATTCTCACGACAAAGGAGGCGGGGAAGCAATAATGTTCCAGACGTGTCAGGTCAAAACTTTCCCAATCGCTAATTTTACCAAATTGCCATGTTAAACCCCAATCTGGAAGAAATCCAACTAACCAAAGAAGAATACGAACGATATTCTCGACACCTAATTTTGCCAGAAGTTGGACTAGAGGGACAAAAACGCCTCAAAGCCGCTAGTGTTCTATGTATTGGTACGGGAGGACTGGGTTCACCCCTGTTGCTTTACTTAGCCGCAGCGGGTATTGGACGTATCGGTATCGTGGATTTTGATATCGTCGATAGTTCCAACCTGCAACGTCAGGTGATTCACGGAACCTCCTGGGTGGGGAAACCGAAAATTCAATCGGCAAAAACCCGGATTCTAGAAATTAACCCCTATTGTCAAGTAGACCTCTACGAAACCCGCCTGACATCCGAGAATGCCTTGGATATCATAAAACCCTACGATATTGTTGTCGATGGGACAGATAACTTCCCCACCCGTTACCTGGTGAATGACGCCTGTGTGATTCTGGGTAAACCCAACGTCTACGGTTCTATCTTGCGCTTTGAAGGACAAGCCAGCGTATTTAACTACGAAGATGGACCCAATTACCGCGACTTGTTCCCCGAACCCCCACCACCGGGAATGGTTCCTTCTTGTGCCGAAGGTGGTGTTTTGGGTATTTTACCCGGAATTATTGGTCTCATCCAAGCCACGGAAACCGTTAAAATTATCCTGGGTAAGGGAACAACCCTCAGCGGACGATTGTTACTCTACAACGCCCTGGATATGACATTCCGGGAACTGAAGCTGCGACCTAACCCAGTACGTCCTGTTATCGAAAAATTAGTAGACTACGAACAATTCTGTGGCATTACCCAAGCGAAAGAACAGGAGGCTAAACGGTTAATGGAAATTCAAGAGATGACCGTTCAAGAACTCAAGCAATTACTGGATAGTGGGACAAAAGACTTTGTTCTCGTTGATGTTCGCAATCCCAATGAATACGAGATTGCCAAAATTCCGGGTGCCGTTTTGGTGCCATTACCGGATATTGAACAGGGTTCTGGCATCGAAACGGTTAAGCAACTGCTGAATGGTCACCGCTTAATTGCCCATTGTAAGATGGGTGGACGTTCCGCTAAGGCGTTAGGCATTCTCAAAGCAGCCGGAATTGAAGGGATTAATGTCAAAGGAGGAATTACCGCTTGGAGTCGGGAAATTGACCCGTCGGTGCCTGAATATTAAAGGTTGATATAAATCTAATACAATTCCCCACACCCCACACCCAAGATGCTGTGAAAAGTCAGGTCAATTAATCAAGAGGCTTCTAAATCTCAAAAAGAGTAAGGGGATTGGTTCGCGGATAACATTCGCAAACCAATCCCCTTTTTCCACATCCCCTGAAAAGTCAGGGGAAGCAATGTAGAGACGTAGCATGCTACGTCTGGTAGCAGAGGTAGCAGTCTAGGTCTGTAACATTAAGTAAAGGCGGGTTTTGAGTTAACGTTATTGTCAACAGCGATACGAGACCGACTCACACCCACCCCTATTTGCCTCAAAACCATACCAGAGGAGAACATCACTCCAGTAATCGAAATCGATGCTAGAATTCCTGAAAAATGGTAACTCAAGAGACCCCATAACCCCTTTTTTTACCCTTCACTTCGCTCAAGGGTATGATTTTTACCATTACCAATCCCCAATTAATACATGAAAAATGAAATCATTTTTTCCTGAAAAGTTCCTAATTTTGATTGTCGATGATAATCTCAATAATTTACAAATTCTTCGTGTTATTTTAGAAGCCGAAGGTTATAAAACAACTGTTGCCAACAATGGACAGGACGCAATTAATCGTGTACGAGTTAACAAGCCGGACTTAATTCTTATCGCTTTAATCATGTCCCCAATTAGTGGGTTAGAATTGTGCGACCATCTTAAGTTTCCCCTCCCCCTAACCACCAGCCCAATTATCCTGATTCGGACGATTCATGAACAAGAGCATTTAATCGAAGCCTTTGAAAAAGGTGTCGCTGATACGATTATATATCCCTTTAATCCGGCGGAAATTCTTGCCCGTGTCCGAACTCATTTAGAATTGAAGCAGACTCGATATCAATTGAAACAATTGGTTAAAGAGCATGAAAAATTAATGAATATGTTGAGAAAGTTGGCGAGTACTGATCCCCTGACAGGACTCTGGAATCGCCGCCATGTTTTAAGTGTTGGCTATCAGGAATTTCACCGAGCCTGTCGGTATAAACGTTCCTTGTCTGTCCTGATGATTGATATTGACAACTTTAAGCAAATTAATGATGCCTATGGACATACGATGGGAGATGAAATACTTAAAGGTGTAGCAAAAAGTATCGTTGGTTCATTGCGTGAGGCGGATTATTGTGGACGATTTGGCGGTGAAGAGTTTGTCACATTGCTCCCAGAAACTGATAGTGCTGGGGCGGTGCGTGTGGCTGAACGTCTGAGAAGACGGCTCGAACAAATTACAATTGGGATTGGTGATCAACATGTGCAAATGACTGTGACGGTTGGTGTCGCTAGTTATCAATCCGATGATTCCAACATTGAGGTAATTATTCAACGAGCAAATCAGGCACTTTATCAAGCTAAAAGTCAGGGATACAATCGGGTTGGTTTAATCGGTTAATATCTGCTATTGTTATCTCAACTTATGATTAATTAAGAATAGGATTGAAATTAAGGAAAATCTTTTTTAATTTCTTGGTAAACGAAGAGGTCTTAGACCAAATTAATCAATTGTCAATTATCAATTATTAATTATCCATTGATAATTGTCCCTACTCTGTACATACTATCATTTCCTTCTATCCAGAAGCCAATAGGTAATCATATCGCCTTTCCCCTTAACTGCGATCTCACCTCGCTGTTCAAAGATAAACTTATGTTTTAATTGTTTGTATGTAATAGCGGTAACTTGAATTTTACCAGGTTCTCCTGAGGATTCCATACGAGAGGCGACATTAACCGCATCTCCCCATAAATCATAGATAAATTTTTTCCTCCCAATCACACCCGCCACGACTGATCCGGTGTTAATACCAATGCGAATTTGGAACGACTCACCCTGTTGCTTTTGGAAGTCATAAATCGCTTGTTGCATATCCAAAGCCATTTGCGCGATCGCTGTGGCATGATCGTCTCTAGGACTAGGTAAACCGCCGACAACCATATAAGCATCACCAATGGTTTTAATCTTCTCCAATCCATAATGATCTGCAAGTTGGTCAAATGTGGAAAAGATTTGATTAAGCATATTCACCAGTTCAATCGGTTGCAGACGTGCCGATAACGGCGTAAACCCGACAATATCGGCAAAAAGAATCGTCACCTGATCAAAATGTTCAGCAATCGCCCGTTGATCCTGTTTAAGACGATTGGCAATCAGTTCGGGTAAGATATTCAGTAATAACCGCTCTGACTTGTCTTGCTCTAACTGTAACGCCGCTTCTGCCTGTTTTCGATCAGTAATATCACGCGCCACCCAAATAACCGATTGTTCAGACATCGCCGAAATACTGGCGGCAAACCACACCGTATTTTCTTCACTTTGTAGACTGTAATCAAAATAGATCGTTTGCTGAGTCGTTAACGCCTGTTGAATTTTATCCAGCCAATCCAGCGCTATTTCTTCTTGAAAAAGAGATTCGATGGTTTGGCTAATTGGGTCAATATAAAAGTCATAGAATCGCGTCGGATTTGTGGGCGCAATTTCGATATTCTCTATTGTACCATCTTGAACATCAATAATTAGCACAACAGCATTCATCGCCTCAAAAAATAGGCGCATTTTGCTTTCAGAGGTTCGCAGCTTATGTTCGAGTAATTTACTTTCACTGATATCCCGTGCCGCCCAAATCACGCTATCATTAGAAAGTGGTGATAAATTAGCCGCAAACCAACCATCTCTTCCGGCAACAGTCAACTGATACTCAATACTCACGGTTTGCTGAGTTAAGAGAGCCTCTTGGATAGCTTGGAGAATAAAATCGGCTTGCTCGGCTGGGAACTGTTCGTGTAAGGTTTTACCCAAGATTTCGGCTGACGGTTTGTAGTCACTCAGGGGATTAGTGGGGGCAATTTTTAGACATCTTCCCGAGGCATCAATCACCAGCACCACATCTGTCATCGCGGCAAATAGGGCTTGAATCTCCGTGGCATTTTTCTTCTGCTGCATCACGCTACCGAGTTGATTAGAAATAACCGTGACTAGCTCAAAAAAGCGATGATTGGATGGGTATTTTTTTACCATAAAAAACACCAGCACAGCTAATACAGAAATGGGTTCTTGGTTTGAGCTTGGTGTAACAATAGGTACGGCAAATGCTGAGTTAAATCCACATTTAACAGCGAGTTCTAATCTCAGGAAAAGGTCATCTGAAAACGTCGCTAAATCATCAACCCACTCCGGCTGAACTCGATGCCATACTCGTCCCGGTAATTCCTCATTAGGTAAGAAGGTTAAGGCTTCACTGTACTCTCGGAATTGGTTGAATTTTGCCGCATCTGGGGAATCAATATCAGAGCATTTCCGATACCAACTATGGCTACATTCTAATGCCATACCATCAGTCGCCGGAATCCACGCTTCACCATAACTCCAGCCGGTAATTTCGCAGACTTGATGTAAGGCGATGTCCAACGCTGTCTGAAAATCCGCCGCACTACTAATGGCTTGGCTCATTTTAGCTAGACGTGCCACCTGTTCCTCAGCCTGTTTGCGTTCAGTGATGTCGTTAATGACAGCAAGTAAGCAGTCTTGTCCACTGAACTTAATAATATTTGCCGATAATAATCCCGTTTTTAGCTGTCCTGATTTGAGACGGAAATCGAATTCATAATTGTGAATAGTTCCCTGAGTTTGTAATTGCTGAATAAATTGCGTTCGCTCCTCTGGATGCAGCCAAAAGTTTAATTCAACTGTGGTTTTACCAATGATTTCGTCTCGTTGATATTCCGTCAGATTCAGCAACTGATCATTGACTGCCAATAAGCGCCCATCCGTTAGGGTGCTGATTGCCATGGCGTTGGGAGACAAACGGAAGGCGAGGGCAAATTGATCTTCGCCTAAGCATCCTGTGGTGCTTGTGGGTAGGATAGGCTGGTTTAATTCCTCGTTCCTGGGTTCCAAAATAGTCAAAGAAGAATGCAACGACAGGGCAAGGGGTTCTGTTAAGACTTCTATGTTACCCCCATTTACCGGGAGCGGATCAAGGGTTTGGATATCTGGGTTGAATTCTGTTGATGCGATCGCAGTCGATACTTTATTCCTCATGCCCTGAGAGTTCCTTGTTAGTATTGTATGATGATTCTTCTCTATTTTTCCTTGATGAATGTGAAAAAAAGGTGATATAGCAGAAAGCTCCACGGCAGAAGGCTCCAAGGCTCCAGGTCAAAGATTATAATGGTTAGGATGATTACTTGCCAATACAGAAGCGACTAAAAATCCGGTCAAGTACGGATTCAGTTACTTCTTCCCCAGTAATTTCACCCAAGGCTTGAATCGCGCCGCGTAAATCAATCGTCCAAAAATCTAAAGGTAACTGTTGGGCGATGGTTTCTTGTACCTGTTCCAATGATATTTTAGCTTGGGTTAAGGCGGCGGCTTGTCGCTGGTTAATGGCGAAATCTAAGTCAGCCGCGTGAAGGTTTCCCGTTTGCACTGCTTCAAGAATTCCTTGTTCTAATGCCTCAATCCCTTCGTTTTTGGCAACGGCGGCTATAACTACCCGTTCAATACTATCCGGATAGGATACAGAATCGGCGGGGGCGAGATCGGTTTTATTAATGACTAAAATTAGGGGACGGTGTTTGACTTGTGTATAAATTTCTTGGTCTTCTGTAGTCCAGCCCGTAGTGGCTTCAATCACCAATACAATTAAATCAGCCGCCTCAGCCGCACGGCGCGATCGCTCAACGCCAATTTTCTCGACTTGATCCACGGTTTCCCGGATTCCGGCGGTATCTAGAACCTGCACGGGGATTCCACCGACGACTAAGTGCGACTCAACCACATCGCGAGTTGTACCGGGTAAGTCGGTAACGATCGCGCGATCGCAACGACTCCAGGCGTTTAATAAACTGGATTTGCCCACATTCGGACGTCCGACAATGGCGACGTT
Source organism: Coleofasciculus sp. G2-EDA-02 (assembly GCF_040226375.1). Classification (NCBI taxonomy): domain Bacteria; kingdom Bacillati; phylum Cyanobacteriota; class Cyanophyceae; order Coleofasciculales; family Coleofasciculaceae; genus Coleofasciculus; species Coleofasciculus sp. G2-EDA-02. Next base: position 12,287 of record NZ_JAVKEW010000249.1, read on the forward strand.
TAAGCCGGTTCGCAATAATTGACCGCGATCGGCGGTGGCGAGAATTTGGTTAATATCGGTTAATATCTGTTGAAGTTGAGCCCTGATCTCGGCTTCATCTAAGGGAGGTAAATCTTCCTCAAAGTCGATGCGGGCTTCAATTTCTGCCAAACTATCTAAACACGTCGCCCGGAGTTGGCGAATGGGTACAGCCAGCTTTCCTTGCATTCCCGCTAATGCAGCTTGGGCGGCGGCGGGGGAACGAGAACCCACTAAGTCAGCGATACTTTCGGCTTGGGTTAAATCTAAGCGCCCGTTCAAAAATGCCCGCAGGGTAAATTCTCCGGGTTGGGCTAACCGTGCGCCTAGCTCTAAGCATAATTGCAACACCTGCTGCACGGGCATAATCCCGCCGTGACAATGGAACTCGACGACATCTTCACGAGTGTAAGAGCGAGGGGATTGCATAATTAGGAGTAGGGCTTCATCAACGATGTGTTGGGTTTGGGGATGACGCACATACCCATAGAGAATGCGGTGAGTCTGCCACATTTGACGCCCTGGTGCATGGAATAGTTGACGTGCGATCGCCAGGGCATTTTCGCCCGACACCCGCACAATCCCCACACTCCCTTGTTGCGGGACAACAGCGGTTGCGATCGCGGCTATTGTTTCACCTTGGACAAACGGTTGAGACATCGTTTACTGACCCTATCCTCATCTCCTCGTCAGGGATGCGATCGCGTAAAATATTCTTTAACTCTATCAATTCTTTTATATCTTACTATGACAGCCGTTACGATTAACTTCAACCCAATTTTTCAACTGACTCAAGAGCAGTTTTACCATCTGTGTCGAGTCAATCCCGATGTAAAATTTGAACGCAATGCGAAAGGAGAATTAATCATCGTGTCCCCCACAGGCGGAGAAACGGGAAAACGGAACGCCAAGCTAACCACTCGATTTTGTGTGTGGAATGAACAAACAAACCTGGGAGAAGTTTTCGACTCTTCCACCTGTTTTCACCTGCCCAATGGGGCGAACCGTTCTCCCGATGTGGCTTGGATTCAAAAACAGCGATGGGATGCACTGACAGAAGAACAGAAAGAAAAATTTCCACCCATTGCCCCAGACTTTGTTTTGGAGTTAATGTCACCCAGCGATACGTTACCAGAAACCCAAGCTAAAATGCAGGAATACATGGAGAATCAAGTCAGACTGGGTTGGTTACTCTATCGACCCACTCGCCGCGTTGAAATTTATCGCCAAGGGCAAACGGTAGAAATCCTGAAAAATCCTACCCAGTTATCTGGGGAAGATGTTTTACCTGGTTTTATTTTAGATTTACAAATTGTTTGGAATTGAATCCTTATCTAATTAGGGTTATTGATAGAAGGTTTGTAGGGGCACGGCATTGCCGTGCCCCTACAGGTGGTGTGACTCGGCTCACATCCGATTACAGCGTCAACGATTGCGGATTCGTTTCCATCAACTTCGCCAAATCTTGCAGGAATGCTGCCGCATCTGCACCGTAAACAATCCGGTGATCACAGGTCATATTCACCTGCATCTGATTCCGTACACCCATCATCCCATCCGTTGTCGCCACCACTTGCGGACGTGATGCGCCAATCGCTAGGATTGCTCCTTGTCCTGGAGGCAAAATTGCATCAAAACGGTCAACGCCATACATCCCCAAGTTCGAGATAGTAAACGTACCAGAACTATATTCCTCCGGTTGCAACTGCTTACGTCGAGAGCGTTCAACCAAACCTTTCCAAGTGCGAGACAAGGAATAAATATCCACCTCATCGGCTTTTTGTAACACAGGTGTAATTAGTCCCCCATCTGCCATTGCCACAGCGACAGCCACATTGACCCCCCCATGATACTGAATCCCCTTTTCCGTATAACTGGCATTGATTGTGGGATGTTGTTTCAATGTCACAGCGACGGCTTTGGCTAATAGGGCGGTCATAGTTACGCCCTTAGACTTAATTTGTTTATACAGTTTATCCAGTTCATCCGTTGTGATGGTATACCCCACCCGGAAGGCTGGCACCTGAAGACTCGCCACCATATTCCGAACCACGGCATTTTGTAGCGTGTTGAACGGAACCACTTCACCGAGGGGCACAGAAATCGGTGTTGTCGGTGTAGCCATCGGTTGAACCGCAGGCTGAGACGTTGGCTGTTGCGGTGCAGCGGCGGGTTCAGGTTGGGGAGTTTTCCCGGCGGCGGCTTCCACATCTTCTGCCACAATGCGTCCATGTGGACCACTACCCGTCAATGTATCAAGTTCAATCTTCAACTCCCTGGCTAATTTCTTAGCCCTAGGAGAGGCGACAGTGCGTCCATTGCGACGACTGGGGGTATCTTGGGCTTGGGGGGCGGCTGAGACAGTCGCGGGTTCAGGTGTTGGCGTTGGTGCAGGCGGAGTACTGGCTGGCGCTGAGGCGGAACTGGATTGAGAGGCTTGTTGTTTAGCCGCCTCAATTTCGTCAGGAGTTTCGGCTAGCAGAGCAATTGCCTCCCCCACAGGCACGGTTTCGCCTGCGGGTACAGTAATGACGGCTAGATAGCCCTCATAGAATGACTCCACATCCATATCCGCCTTGTCAGACTCAACCACTACCACGGTTTCGCCTTTTTCTACTTTGTCCCCTGGGGATTTCACCCAAGAGACAATTTTACCTTCGGTCATGGTGGAGCTAAGGGCGGGCATGAAAACTTCGTGGATCATGAGGTGGTATTCCCAATGAACTAGGCGTGAGATAACAATAGCATTTGCCAGATCGCATTTTAGCGTGATGACTGGCTTTAAAACTATTTAGGTCAAAAATAGGGAACGGGGAACGGGGAACGGGGAACGGGGATTACCCACCAGCCCTTACCTCTTTGTGCTTCTGTATACCAACCTACAATAGAATTAGCCCCGTATCGAAAAAACTGATGCAGCTGATGGTCAACTCGTGCAAAATTTCTTTGATGAGTATCGCTGGTATGGTAATCCTGCTGACGGCTTGTACCAGCATCAGTAACTCGACTCCCCAGCAAAATTTTTCATCAGCTCAGACGTTGGCGGCTAACCGGGAAGATTATCGTTCAATGGATCTATCCCAACTTGCAGATAAGACGAGTTTAACCGGTAGTGACCCAAACGCGATCGCACTCTCGGCGTTTGATAATAGCGACGCTGACACCAATTCACCCACCGTGGATGTCTCCTATCCTCAACCGAATCAGGCAATTGTTATCCTGACTCAAACTGGATTAAAGGATGATTCTGTGCAAGATATCCGATACCGCGTTGAGTTCCAGAAAAATCCCTCTGCCCAAATTAACGAACAGTGGCAGATGATTTGGGCAGGATCTCAGTTCAAATGTTATCCTGGGCGCGGTCATCAAGAATGGTCACCTGAACTTTGTTTTTGAGCGGGTTTTCTGGGCGCACATCGGCAAAGGGCGCACGTCGGTGCGCCCCTACAGTAGACAATTTATCGACATCCTAAGGATTCACGAGTCTCTACCCCCGTTTTCGAGTTAACGCCACTAGCTCTAGTACAGAGATTTTGAACTTGTAAGCGATCTAAAACTGCATCGCTGAAATCAGTACCCGTGATATTAACGTCATCCAAGCGAGAACCTAATAAAATCGCTTCCACTAAAACCGCATCACTCAAATCAGCACCCTTGAAGTTAACCTTATAAGCAATGCTATAAGAAAAGTCTGCACTTTGTAGATTAGCGTCAGTTATGGTGGAATCAGTAATCACCATATTGCGTAAATCGGTATTGCTTAAATTCGTTTGCGTCAGATTTATATTAGATATCTCCAGTTCGGCTAAATTTTGACCAGAGAAATCCATGGCACTTAGATCAGATACACCGTCATTAATAAGCTGTCTGGCAGAGAGATTCGCTCCTTGGGCAGATAGGGGAACTAAAACCAAAACCAACGCCAAAATTAGAGCGGCGAGTCCTCGAATAGACTTAATAATATTTACTTTCATTGCAACTGTTGTTAAAAACATCCTTTCTGGTGTAGCTTACGCTAAATCTCAACCACATCGGTATAACTGATAGGGAATACCAATCCGGTAATGTTGACTCGGATCAAGGATACAGGTTTTTTGGTTCGCGATCGCAAGATGTTGGGGATAGTCTTGACGCTTCAAGCCGGGAGCGATTACCCATAGATTCAACTGAGACACCGAGGGTATCGCTAATTTCGATAACTGCTGCCAGATTCCATCATATCCCTGTTGGCGACTTAAAAATGCGATCGCGCGATCGCTGTGTTGACTCCCACCCTCTGATACGTTTTCCAATGCCTTGGCAAAGCTCAATCCTAATCCGATATCCTGAAGATCTTCATATCCCATCACCATCATCAGGGGAACAGTGGGTTCAATCGTCATATTCTCTGCCACCTGCTCAGGATAATAGGGTTTGAGAAACACCAAATTAGCCACAACACAAACCGTACTCACCACAGAGATAGTCAACGTTAAGACAATTGCCCATCTCCCCCGCACCCCTGCACCCCTAAGCCCAGACGCGCCATGGTTTACGGTTAAACTCGCTGCCAAGAGCGCACAAATCGTCGGATAATAAACAAAATTATAGCGGGGGACAACGGAGATATCCTTACCTAGCAGGTAAATAATTGCCAAAAATTGCAGCAATACAGCCAAGGTAAACCCGAATAGCGTCAACGTGGCTAACTGGGTTGCAGGCTTCTGTAGCAATCGCTTAACTCCCACACCTCCCCGCCAAATAATCCACCCTCCCAACCCCAGAGTTAATCCTCCCATGGGGATAACAATCCACCAGGGTTGATTTTCCACGGGTAAGGCAATTACCATGAGTAACCAACCCACCAGCAATTGCAGCAGAGGTGTAATACTATTCGGTTGTGGTAGCCAATTGGTTTCTTGTCGCCCCATATCTGCCAAAAGCATACCCCACCACGGTAGATAACTAACTGCCATTCCCGCCATTACCAGCGCCACAGCTATCCAACTCCCGCCTGGTAAGCGCCGACGATACCAAATCATCCCGGAAATTAGGGTTAAAAATTGGGCAATGACAGCCAGAAGAAAAAAGTAGTGGACATAACAACCGATACTGTTCACCATACCCCAACCTAGCCATAGCCAAGGGGAAGGCAATTGCTGATGAAAAAGACGCTGCTGAATCGGGATTAATGCCAAAAGTGCCAGAATAATCAGCAGCATTGGTAATGTGTAGTGACGCGCTTCCTGAGACAAGTAAACCGCAAAGGGAGACACCGCCATTAACGCGGCGGCGATTAATCCCGCGATTGGCGAAAAGATGAGACGATTGAGAACGTAGATTGCCGCGATCGCACCCACTCCGATTAAAGCTGGAAATGAGCGCAACGCCCAAGCTAACTGTTCGGTTCCCGTAAACCTTAACCACGAATGCATTAAGCAAAAGAATAAGGGCGGATGAGTCGATTCTTGGGCAAGGGTTTGGGCAATATCTCTACAGCTAGCTTCGGGTTGGAGAGTGAAGAATTCTTGGAGAGTGGACAAAGGAAATACGACATCTAACGGTAAATCATTATACTCACGTCCCAGGCTAAAGAAAGCCGTGAGAACTTCATCCAGCCACAGGGGTTTTAAGTCAAGATGCCAAAACCGAAGGGCGATTCCCAGAATAATGATTCCAGCAAGGGCGAAATAGTGGTGAGTCAGTTTTTGGCGTAGGTTCATGGTATGGATTTTCGCGCAAAAACCACTCTAGCGAGAATTGGGTTAATTTGAGCGATTGAAATCGCCCTTTTATACCATGTCCTGACTGTGATTTCCAATCGCCCTTTTATACCATGTCCTGACTGGGATTTCCAATCGCCCTTTTAACCCCTCTGCACAATACCATCCTGGGCACTCGCTTTACGATAACCGCTTGAGGGTAAATTTTTCAGATCAAATTCCTCACCGTTTTCGCGTTTCCAAATCTTGTAATTAGAAAACGTGAGTGGGGTTTGAGGTTCACAGTCTTCCGGGATATGATCCCCCAAAACAAAATACACTGCGCCCTCTCCCATTACCTGGGCGATACCATTCCGGTTAACCACCACTGAGGTTCCCTCGTCAATGCCTATACCCAAGACAGTATCAGTGATACCATCCCGAAGCTGACGCGCCATGAATGTCATCAATCGACCCATGCGATCGCGTTCACTAAAATGGGTATCTATTACAGTACCCTTCATCAGCGACCAATTGAACAAGTCATAACTAAATAGAATATCTTCATAGGGATCATCTAAGGCATACTCACTATCAACTGTATCGGAACAGGCATTGTAAATAAAATCACTTTGAATCATCGCCCCAGCACTGGTTCCACCAATACCACCACCCTTAGCGCCAACGGATTTAATCGCGGCTTCTACCGCCGTATGTTTAAAGTTTCGGCTATAGTCACACTGGTTACCGCCTGCAAAAAATAACACTTCAGCTTGGCGAATCCTATCCGCGACATCCACAGAATTGGCATCATCCCGACTACCGATAACCAAGGTTTCTACCGAATCCACCCCATTCATCGCCAGAATCGGTTCATTATAGCCAGCAGAACCCGATGAGCGAATCACAACCACATCAACCTGAGCCGAACAGTCTGTGCAACCTCTCGCCTGATTAATCATCCACTGAATCGCTTCATCCACATCAGCCCCCCCGCCGCCTAAATCAAAGGCAATACCTGCGGGAACATTGACATCAGTAGAATTACCATCAAAATAGCGGATAACCTTGGCAGATGCTGGGGCAACCCAGATAGACAAGTACATTAATACTACTGCCACCAGCTTGATGACTTTAGCAAGAGGCAAGCCGGAGGTAGATTGACAATGACGAGAATCCATAGACTTATTGGAAGATGAAACCCGATATCAATAGTGGCACGAGTAAAAGGGCAGATATAACTGCCACAACTGTGACTGGATCTATATTGATAACATTTTTGGGTTGATTACTCATAACACCCCTTCTGATTAAGTATTTCTTGGCTACCCGACTGAGTAGACGGCTGTCCTTATCTTACATGCCAAGTGGGTGATCAAGATGAGGGATAAGATTGAACATTGGGAGTTCCCCCTGCTCCCTCTGCTCCCTCTGCTTCCCCTGCTCCCTCTGCTTCCCCTGCTCCCTCTGCTTCCCCTGCTCCCTCTGCTCCCCCTGCTCCCTCTGCTTCCCCTGCTCCCTCTGCTTCCCCTGCTCCCTCTGCTCCCCCTGCTCCCTCTGCTTCCCCTGCTCCCTCTGCTTCCCCTGCTCCCTCTGCTTCCCCTGCTTTTAGCGCTTAAGTTGACACCAATGGGCAATGCCGTACCCTATGCCCTAATATCACTGTCCGTACTTATCAGTTTTAGAGTTTTGCACGGATGAAAGAACCGGATTAGAAGCAGTATCAACATTGTCTAAAGCGGGTTTTAGAATCTGCCAAGCTTGTTGCGCTTCGGGTAAAAATTGATCCCGTGCGGCTTTAGCTTCAGCAAACTTGATTAACGTTTTAGCAAAACTCTTATCTGTCGCCTGCTGCATTTGTTCGGGAGTCAGGGGTTCGGGGCTAAAGAGTGCCTCAATTACCGGACGTAACTCCAACGCCTGCTGCTGTACCTCTTCTAAGCTAACTCGTAAACTGGCTAAATTCGCGATCGCCTTCACCGCTTGAATGATTTCCGGTTCATCTTCTGGCGATTCCACCGCTGATGGGGGTCCAACGACAATTAAATCTTCACTGCTTAACCCATCAGCAAAACTATTCGCGTCTAAGCTGGTATCCTCTGGATCATCCATCCGGCGTTCAATTTCTTCCAGCGCCTTTTTGCGACTGCGTTCACTGTCCGTTCTGCCGCTAACTTCAATAAATAAACCTAGTTCTTTTAAATGTTTGGTTGTGTACTGAATCGTAGATTTAGTCATAATCGTTTCGATGAACAATAATTATAAAATACGACAAATTGCTGTATCTTTAAAGAAAAACCAATGGCTTATCCTTAAACGGCGCAAACGCCTCAGCATCAAAGCGGTATAAAGACGCTGGACGACCAGCTCCCCGTGAGGCTTTTAGACCTGTATCGGCTAAAAAACCCAACTTCAATAAACGAGTGCGGAAATTAGAATAATCCGAGAAGTTTTCGCCTAAAACAGTGGTATAGAGTTGATAGAGATCACTGAGCGTAAAAACATCAGGTAATACATCAAACGCTACGGGGCTATACTCCAACTTATTCCGCAAACGCTGATATCCATACTCGATAATTTTGCCATGATCGAAGGCTAGGGGAGGTATCTGCTTAACTGGATACCAAGCAATACCACTAACCCCCTCCGCAATAAACTGTGCTTCTTCAAACCGAACTAAGGCAAAGTAGCTAACCGATAGGTAACGAACACCAAAGCTTTTTGGGGATTCTCTGGGGTCGCGATTCGGACCGCCAAAGGTGTAGAGTTGTTCCAAGTAGAGATTATTGACCCGAATTTTCTCAACCAGAACCCGATGGGCGGCATCTTCTAGGGATTCTCCCCGACGTACCAGAGTGCCTGGCAAACTCCACTGACTGGAAAAAGGTTCATCCTGGCGCATGATTAATAGCACCAAGACACGATTTTGTTGAGTATCGACAGAGAAAATAACATTGTCAACACCGACTTTGAAGTCAGCTAACGCTGATTGGTTTATCGGTTTGATGCCGCGTTCTGACATGGTTATCCAAAACTGTGACGTTTTGAACTTAAAAACGTGATAGTCCCCATAAAAGTATAGCCAAGAACGCCCCTATCCCTGAATAATTTGTGTTCATCTGTACAATTGTTCTCGATTAATGTAGTTTTCCACGGGAGGTGTGACCACTTCTGGGTCTTTTTTTTCACGATAGGCTGTGGAGGAAACTCCAGGTACATCGAGATCCGCGATCGCAACGTGAGTGTTAAGCTGCCTCAATCTCTCTAAACCTACCTCGTCTATTTCATAACCGGGACGCGGTACAATCAGTAACTGTACCTGGCTGAGTAATTCTTCGATCCGATACCAACGGGGTATCTGATTGACTAAATCCGAACCCACCACTAGAGTATAGTCCACCCCATCCCCCCAAGTTTCCTTAGCTTTGGCTAACGTTTCTACAGTTCGGCTACAACTAAACTCCTCATGTATGCCAATATTATTACGCGGTGTTTCAATTTCGGAAATTAACACCTCTAACATCCGCTTACGGTGTTCCAGGGAAGTTTGGTGAGACTTAAATGGATTATCTGACGCCCAGACAGCGACTTGGTCGTAGTGGTTTGACAACCATCTGAGAATGGTTTTATGGGCTGCAGTGGGTGGATCAGCACTCGTTCCGAATAAGGCAATAGTGGTCATATCAAGTCCGGTAGCATCATCATTATATAGTGATACGGGGGGATACAGATAAAGGCTGGGTGTAATTGCTTCATCCTGATAATGGCAGCTATTAACCTGGCATTCCCTAAACTTTTAAGTCGCACTATTTCAAGAGGCGTTCTAGTCGTTTATATACATCATCATCGTTACGCTTACCAACCAAGATTACTTCAACCAAATCCTGATTCGGATTGAACGGATATACGATTCGGTACTCACCGCTATCAACCCGATAATAATCTGGATAACCGGATAGCTGTTTGCTATCAGTAGGCAGGGGGTCAACATTCAGTGCCAAGACTTTCTTAGCAATTTGAGCCGCAATTTTGGGTTGTAACCCCTTGAGAAAATCCAGAACAGTTTCTAGTCCATCAAGCTTCGCCATTTGCCAAACCCTGGAGAGTTGATGTGAATGTTTCTGTTCCCACCATCTGAGAGTTCTTCAGTGCCGCTACTGCTGTTTGACCTAAAAGCATATCTTCTAATTCTTCGAGGCGCTTGAGTAGTCGCTGGTAGGTCTGAGCGGACATAATCACATGGCTAGGTTGAGATTGCTGCGTCACCACAACAGGCTCAATAGCGGCTTGCTCAAACACTTCACTGTGGCGATCGCGGGCATCTATGAGAGTATAACTATGCATAGCTAGATTTAAGGTTCACGACTATTGGCATTCTGTCTTAATTGTAGATGACTATCATCACCGTTCTATTCGGCTCAAGGAAGCAGACAGCTAGGGAGGATGTCAAGAATTAGACATCAGCAGCTTCTTGCTCTAATCGTTTTTCTGTCTGTTGAGTAAGCTGTTTTAATTCATCAGAAATATCTACTTGTAGAGGCTGGGGATCGTCAACTTGACGGATTGAATCAGGAATCATTGCCACAGTCGCCGCTGTGCGTTTTTTGATGTCCGCTAACGGTTCCGGTGGATTTAAACGTTTACCCTCTTTAACCATCAATTGCAGCACAGAATGCTCATGTTCTTGAGGGGATTCGGATGCAGTTGCTAGCCTATCTTTGATAATTTTTCCTTCAACGCAATGGCGGAAAACTTGTTTGCGCCCAGGATAGGTTTCCTTACTACTCGACTGCTTCATTGTGGGAATGCCATCCATTTCCACCAGTTTGTACACCCCATTAATCGGCTTACCTGTGACCAGTCGCGTACCGACACCATAGCCGTCAATAATACCACCCGCCTGTTTAATCTTGCCAATCTCCCATTCATCCATATCACCACTGGCAAAGATTTTCGCCTCCGGTAGCAGCGAGTTCACTTGTTTAGACAGATCAGCAATATCTCCAGAATCTAAGCGCACACCTGCAACCTTCGTCTGATTCGCTTTGACCTGTTTTGCCAGACGTTGAGCAGCCGCAACTGTATTGTATGTATCAATTAATAGAGGCGCACTGGGAAAATAGCGTTGAAATGCACTAAATGCCTCATCCTCACTCCCAGATACAGCAGCAATTGCCATAACCAGCGAATGTGCCATTGTGCCACTCGGTTTTTGGTTCAACCTCAGTGCCGCGACCACATTTGAGGTAGAATCAAATCCTGCGGCTAATGCTGCCCGTGCTGCCCAGATTGCGCCTTGTGGACTAAACGCACGGCGGGTACCAAATTCCAACAGCTTGGCATCCTCTCCAGCAACATCTCGCATCCGTGCAGCCCGAGTCGCAATTAGGGTTTGGTAGTTAATTGTATTCAGAATATAAGTTTCTACCAGTTGAGCTTGCCACAGGGGGGCTTCCACCCGCAGCAAGGGTTCATTGGCAAATACGGCGGTTCCTTCGGGTATAGCCCAAACATCGCCAGAGAATCGTCCTGACTTGATTACTGACCAAAAGCGTTCTGGGACTTGCTCAAACAGCCCTGTTGCCTGCAATGCCTCTATTTGAGATTCATCGAATTGAAGCTTCTCTAGATAATCTAACGCCTGTGCTAAGCCCATGGCGATTAAATAACCAAAGCCGTTAGGTAAACGTCGCACGAATAACTCAAAGCTGGCGCGTCGATTCTCTAAACCTTCACCAACATAGCAAGCTGCCATGGTCAGTTCATACAGATCAGTCAATAGACTGTAATCGGCTGGAGTCAGAGTGAGTTGTTGGTCTTCCTGTAGCATAGGTTTGCTGAAGATTATTATTCACAAAGGGAAAGCAGGGAAGCCATGCTGTACTATAAGGAATTATTACTCTGACCGCGACCTGGTGCAGGAATCAGTTCAGTTGCGCCAATTATAGTATAAATCACCAAAAATAGTTATCTAACAGGTACTGGACTTGGGACAAACTTCGTAGGGAATGTCGGGCTTTTCCGGAAAGAGTGCAACAAATCATTACATAATGTCAAGGATGTAAAAGAAAATTTATACAAATAGCGAATAATCGGGCGTTTGACTGAACCTTGGGAAAAGTATTGCAAACATAATCAAATAAATGTTGCAAAATACTGTTTTTATGTGGCGTATCCCTCATAATTAACAAGTGAACTGCATACCAATACATCAATTTAAATCTGACTGAGTTTTACTCTATTAGGAGGATAAGGTTATGAATATTTCCAAACTGTTTGCAGACATGACCCAATATATATCGGAAGCGGTTGTCAGAATTTTTGGTCCCAGCGACGATGCTTATCCGTCTACAGGCGTACAACCCTTCAGTGGTGAACCCTTCCACAAGCCCAGAGGAGCGGATTGGTAACCTCCGATGAAAATCTGGAAAAAATTGGTTTGGTAACTATTCATGGGTTCATTTAAAAAAGTTAAGTTGGTGAAGATATGTTAAGTTTATTCACCAACTTTTATTTAGGTATCTATTCAAAGGAAATTGATTTGAGAAGCTGAACGCTAGGTTTCTACTACCTTCGACCGCTCTGATGGAGAGTTTAATCTCCCGTTTGTAGTAACAAAGTGAAGGAAGCGACAAAAACTTCACACCACCTTTGCTCAGCAATTTGGTTGCACCGTTTGCACATCTGACGTCGCTCTCCTTCGATGTGCAACAAATGGATCACTGCGGCAAAACTTCCAATCCGGTGCAATTCCTTTGTTATTTCCCATAGTAGTGGCTAAACCCTTTCAGGTTATCGCTCGTCAGGTATAAAGGACAACAATTTGCTATCCATCTAAAAGAGTAGAAGTTTTGGGTTTACAAGGAGAGTTGACGCAATTGATGTTGCTGTTGATTGAACTGTCGTTGTTCTAGGGATAACAACTTGTACTCAATGGGAGGACGCATATCCCACTGAGTTTCGGCAAACATCAGTAAAGAGGCACTCATCACGATACCCGTGGCGAGAAACTGCCATCCCCCTACATAGTTTAAAAGAGCAATACCCAGTAAATGAATGATACCTGCTAGGGTAAAGGCACGCGATCGCTATTCCTCTAATCGTTAAATCAATGGACATTTCTTTCCTTTGTGGACATAAGTATAACCGTCAGCTTTCCAGATTGGCTCGAAATACTTCCAGTTGATGCTTTGCAGTTTCCCTTTTGCTGTAGTCAA
>NZ_JAVKEW010000250.1:0-40259 GCF_040226375.1 Coleofasciculus sp. G2-EDA-02
AGGCAGATACATAAAACCAAGTTAAACTTGCTTGAAGTAAGGCTTGAGCCGGATGAGTGCGAAAGTCTCATGTCCGGTTCTTAGGGGAGGGAACAGAGGTGACTCTCAAACCTTACCCGACCGTAGACGCTGATGTCTCTAGCTCTACTTCAGAAACTCGTCAGCGCAAGCAAACGGGAAGCATGAAGCAACTAGGACAAGCGAAGCGTCAGAAACACAAACCTATTGGTCTGGTTGTAGAAACCCAGACCTCAACGAAGTAGGTCTGGGTAGTTCATGAACTTGCAACTTCAGTCACGTCCCCCGGAGCAATTGTATTGAGCACGTCACGAACATCTGGCATCAAAGGAATTAAATCAGGGAGCCTATTGCTAGATGGGCGCACTCATCAAGCAGGATTCGCATAAGCTGTCAGCATTTCCTTAGCCAATTCAAGGGCTGCGATCGCTTGCTCTGGGGGTTCTTGTTCAATCTGATGTCATAGGTTCCTACAATATTTTACGAAAAGCATTCCCAAATGCGTTTAACCGCTATGGGATAGAGAGGTGCGTAGTTCACCCAAGGAGAATTAATCTCTCAAAGTAAAAGCGAAGGGAATTTCTGCAATGAAATGAAGTCTGTCTATATTTGACTATACTTTTACCAACTATAAACCCATGACTTCTATTCACTTAAGTGGAATCTATATCTACCCGATTAAGTCAGCAGGCGGGATAGCGCTGGAAGAGGCTCAAGTGAGCGATCGCGGTTTACAATATGACAGACGCTGGATGCTAGTGGATGAGCAGGGTAAGTTTCTCACCCAGCGTCAATTTCCTTCCATGGCGCTGATTCAGGTGCGGTTCGGGGAGGGTGGGTTAGTCGTGGAAGCACCCAACCAGCCCAGCTTATCCATTCCCCTAGACTATGAAAGTAACCATCGCCTCCGGGTGCAAGTTTGGAATGATATCTGTCCAGCGATACCATTAGATCAACAGTTCAGTCAGTGGTTTAGCGAGTTTCTCCACATTCCCTGTCAGCTAGTTTATATGCCAGAGGACTCCATCCGCCCGATTAATCCGAATTATGCTGCTCCCGGCGAACCCGTCAGTTTTGCCGATGGATTTCCCTTTTTGCTGATTTCCCAAGCCTCGTTGCAAGACTTAAACCAACGGTTAGAACAGCCTGTTCCCATGAATCGATTCCGCCCCAATCTTGTCGTTTCTGGCTGTGAAGCATTTGCCGAAGACAGTTGGCGTCACATTCGCATCGGTTCAATTCCCTTTCGCGTGGTTAAACCTTGTTCTAGATGTACAATTACCACGGTGGATCAATCTCAGGGTATACGAGGTAAAGAACCGTTAGCGACATTGGCAAACTATCGCCTACGGAATGGGAAAATCTTTTTTGGGCAAAACGTGATTCAAGAACAGTTGGGAACACTGCGGATAGGGGATGAGGTTAAAATTAAGAGTTTTGGTGCATGATTGTACTTAGTCTTTAGGGGATAAAGCTTGTCACTTTTTATGCTACATCTTGAAGTGCGAAGCCTAGGTCAATCTTAGAGAGCAATCCCCAATTTATTAATATTTGTTAAAATAAAGATAAAACCTTCGACAAACGAAGAAAAACGTTAATGTCTAGCGCTGAAACAATAACCCGCTCCCCTCAACAAGCCCCATCCTGGCAAATCAAGCTACTCTACGATGGTGAGTGTCCCTTGTGTCTACGAGAAGTTCACTTTCTCCAGCAACGGGATGGGGGTAGAGGATTAGTGGAATTTGTCGATATTGCCGATGAATCCTATAATCCGGAAGACCATAGCGGGATTGATTATGAAACGGCAATGGGACGCATTCATGGGATATTGCCAGATGGTAAAATCATCAAAGATATTGAAGTATTTCGTACTGTCTACGAGATTCTAGGGATGGGTTGGATTTATGCGCCAACTCGCCTACCTATCCTCAATATTTTAGCCAATCAGATTTATACTATCTGGGCAAACTTACGCCTCAAACTGACAGGACGCCCCAGTCTAGCCACCTTAGTTGCCCAACGTCAACAGCGTTTAGATTGCCCAGATGATCAAAAATGTCGCCTAGAACGTTAATCAAGAAATTATTTAGAGACGTGCCATGACAGGTTTGTTATTGGCTAGGAGCGGGTTCTTTGTACTAGAATTTAGGACTGAATACTGACTTTATCGTCCAAGATAGTCGGTCGTTTCTCTTCCAGGCATAGTCTGCTAGGTTTGAAAAATTGATCCTCTGTTCCCTTTGAATATTTTGCAGTCCCGAAAAAACCTGAATCTACTCCTGCTACTGGTATGGATTGCTATTGGTGCGGCTTTGCGCTTCACCAATCTTACCCTGAAGTCCCCTTGGACAGATGAGTTTGCGACGCTGGTGTTTAGCTTGGGCAATAGTTTTCAGGCTGTACCCCTAGATGAAGCGATTTCTTTAGAGACGCTGTTGCATCCTCTAAAACCTAACCCCGAAGTTGGCGTGGGAGTAGTTTGGCATCATCTGTTAACTGAGGATCACCATCCGCCACTTTATTTCATGCTCGCCCATGGGTGGATGCAGTTATTTCCCACTTCAGGAGAGTATATCTCACTTTGGGCGGCGCGATCGCTCCCGGCTTTTTTTGGTGTTCTCTCTATCCCTGGGATGTATGGATTCGGCTGGTTGGCGTTTCGTTCCCAGGTTGTGGCGCAATTCGCCGCCGCGATGATGGCGCTGTCTCCTTTTGGGATTTATTTGGCACAGGAAGCCCGTCATTATACGTTAGGTATTATTTGGGTGATTGCTTCCCTTTGTTGCTTAGTCGTGGCGGTACAGCATCTCAAACGCCGAACACCTTTACCCATTGGGGTGGTATTGGCTTGGGTTCTGGTGAATAGTTTCGGTATCGCTACCCACTATTTTTTTAGTTTGACCCTTTTTGCTGAAGGAATTGCCCTGATGGGATTGGGGTTGTGGCATTATCGTCTTAGGTGGAAACGAGGGATAGCAGAGGGAGCTGGGGGAGCTGGGGGAGCTGGGGGAGCTGAGGGAGCAGAGGGAGCTGGGGGAGCTGAGGGAGCTGGGGGAGCTGAGGGAGCAGACGGAGCTGGGGGAGCAGAAATTACATTTAAAGCTTATCCGAGTAGTATTGGCAATACTAGATTATCTAGTGGTAGGGAAACCTCCGGTGGGTCATACCTAGAGAAGACGTCAGCCCCAAAATCTTTGAATGGGTGGCGGATTTTGGCGGCGGCGATGGGAACAGGGGTTGGTGGTTTGGTGTGGATACCTGTGTTACAGGGAGGGTATGAACCCCAGATGGCGGATTGGATGATGCTGAACCCTGAAAGTTTGTTGAGTTGGATTAATCCGATTTTTCAGACGTTGGCGGCTTGGATTACCATGGTGTCGCTGTTACCTGTGGAATCGTCGTCATTGGGGGTTGTGCTGGCGTCTGGGGTGGTAATGATGGGGTTCTTTATCTGGGTAATTCCCTTTGTCTATCGGGGGGGTAAAACCCTGGTACGACAGGCACAAACGCGCTGGGAGACTGGGGTTTTAGCGGGGTTTGTCTTGAGTGCGATCGCGCTATTTTTTGCGATAACTTATATTCTAGGCAAAGACTTGACCAGAGGCGCACGATATCACTTTGTTTATTTTCCGGCTGTCATCCTCTTAGTCGCCGCCGCGTTAGCGGTGATATGGAAAATATCTCAAAAATTCCCCAACCTTTCCCCTTGGCGAAACCGGGGTCAAATCCTCGTCGTGATGGTGGGAATAATGGGACTATTGAGTGGGATTACAGTAGTCAATAACTTAGGGTATCAAAAATATTACCGTCCTGACCTTTTCGTGCCAATTATTCAGCCAGCCTCCCCTTTACCCGTTCTCATTGCGACTACCCATAATACCTTAGTGCAAACGGGGGAAATAATGGGAATTGCTTGGGAGTTGAGGAATCATAACTCATCTGCTATTAATAATCCTCAATTTCTCCTGGCTCATCAAAACCAATATCGCTGTCAAGGGTTAACCTGTCCCGCCTCAATAACTCTTAAACAAACACTCGCCCAAATGCCACGCCCTCTAGATATATGGCTAGTTAACTTTAAAGCGACAGTAGCCGATCTGCCTAACTGTTCTGCTGAAGATTCTTCTGAGTATCAGGTAGGGGTGGATGGTTATAATTATCAACTGTATCACTGCTTTGCCGATAATTATGAAGGTTCCTCAGCGTCAGAGTTGCCGTAATGCCATCTGTAGGGGTGGGTTTAACCGATAACTGAGCTAAACCTGCCCCAAGATGTAGGATAAATTTGGGGTTGAGGGGAACCGTTTGGTTGAATGGTGGGGCAGGGTGGGTTTTGTCGAACAGTTATTATTTTCTCTGTTAATTTTGTTCCTAAACCCACCCCTACACGGGATATTATGCCCTGATATTATATTTTTATATTAACCTTAAACCCGACAAAAAAACTAGCCAATTTTCACCGCGATCGCACGCCAAAAATGTAGGGGCGGGTTTAGGGACAATTTGTAGGGGCGGGTTTAGGGACAATTTGTAGGGGCGGGTTTAGGGACTCAATTAGATAGTCACCTCAAAATGAACAACGAAACCCGCCCTCCCCACCTCAAAATGAACAACGAAACCCGCCCTCCCCACCTCAAAATGAACAACAAAACCCGCCCTGATCCCAGCCCTAATTTATTGCAAATTTTTTATTGTTTTTTTGTCCAACGTTCAATCAAGAATTTCAGTCGATTTAATCAGGTGCATTCCCGCATCAGCAAACCGTTGAAACGCAGCATCAGCTTGTCCAGTAAAATCCGCCCCCCCAGGAACCACAACCGGAGAAGTACAATCGTCCAGTAAATAAACTTTCTCGGCTAACGTAGGATCTCTGGATTGAATTTCACCCAGCAAGTTATCAACTGTCCAAGCCACACAATGACTCTTTGCCTGACCAGCAATAATTAATCGGTCAAACTCTAACAATTTTTCCAGAAACGCTGTGTTCTTTTGGGCAATCGGTTGGTCATTCTGGTCGAAAAGAACTTCCGGCTGGAGAACCGAGTAATTTTCAGTCAGTGGATTACTACCTTTCATTTCAAAATGGGTCTGACTTTGGCGAGCAATATTATGAAATAAACAAACCTCTTCTACCGCAGAAACCAAAGCGTGACTAATTCCTCCCAGCATGGCATGGTAGGGCCAAATAATTAACGGATATTTGCTATCGCAATTGAGCGTCTTGGCATAATGCAGGGTATAATCTTGTAACCATTGATCATCACCCTGGCGAATCCGAGGGGCGACGGCTGAATTGATTTTCCAAACGCCTTTTTCTACATCGTCTATGGAGATATTAGTCATCGCGGGTGGATGTTCTCCAGCATCGTTAATCCAAAATATAGGATGAAAAATTTGCATAGCGGTATGGGTATCCATCGTCGCCGCAATTTCAGTGATGATTCCGAGATTGCGGTAGATAAATTCACACAGTCGCACGTTGTCATCAACGGCTCCCGTACCCGATTGACCGCCGACAAATAATTCAAATTCGGGAATACAAAATGTATTCTGAACATCGATTAGCAATAAACCAATCCGGGTTTCATCTTGATTGGCTGGCTTAAGATGATGCTGTTTTGCCCAAATTTTGGCTTGGTTGACGCGCTCTTGATAGGGAACACGCCAGACTTCTCCAACTTTATTGGGGCTGAAATGGGAGGGGATCGGGATTTGGGTATTAGTACTCATGATTAATCACGCTTATTCGCTAAAACTTCTAAAAACCATACTATTGGTTTTTTAATCACTCTCAAATTCTGCCTCAAGACTGAGATATTAAAGGGAGAATTACTGTTAACTTTTATAAGGCTTGACGATACTCTCTATCGAGGAAGAATAGTTTATGAAAGCTGCCGCAATTAATCAGTATGGTGGAGCTGAAGTCTTCCAACTTATAGACTTGCCAACTCCATCCATCAAAACCCATGAGATATTGGTCAAAATCCATGCTACTAGCGTTAATCCCATTGACTGGAAAACCAGACAGGGAATGTTGCAACTCTTAACTGGCTATCATTTTCCTATGGTTTTAGGATTTGATATTTCTGGGGAAGTTGTAGAAGTGGGAACGGCTGTGACTCGTTTTCAACCGGGAGACGAAATCTATGCCTGTCTGGATAATCTCACGGGTGGTGCTTATGCAGAGTATGCGGTTTTGTCGGCAAAAGCGGCTTGTGCAAAACCGGAAAAGCTCTGCTACAAAGAAGCGGCGGCTGTTCCCTTAGCCGGACTCACGGCGCTGCAAGCCTTGCGAGATCATGGAAAAATTAAGCAGGGATACAGCGTGCTGATTAACGGCGCATCTGGTGGTGTGGGTAGCTTGGCGGTACAAATTGCCAAGGCGTTTGAAACTCAGGTGACAGGGGTTTGTAGTGGCAGAAATAAGGAGTTTGTGAAAAATTTGGGCGCTGACCGAGTGATTGACTATACTCAGCAGGATTTTACTAAGGATACTGCTAAGTACGATATTATTTTCGATGTGGTCGGAAATCAATCCTTCTGGAGTTGCCAAGATTGTTTGCAACCTAACGGTGTCTATATCACCACTCACCCCTATCCGGTTAACTTCCTGGAGAGTTTTTTCACGGCTTTTCTTCCGGGGAAAAAAGCTAAAGTCGTGGTCATGAAATCCAATGGTTTGGATTTAAAGTCTCTCGAAGAACTGATTGACGCTCAGAAACTTCGCCCAGTCATTGCTCAAACCTATCCTCTCTCTGCTGTTGCTCAGGCGCATCAGGAGAGTGAAAAAGGTCATGTTGTTGGTAAGCTGGTGATTATGGTAGCGAGTTGAAATTTTTGACCTTTCATGACCTTCTAAGGAACCTGATGCGTGAGGGTGTAGGGGCTCACTTTGACGACTATCGTTTCTTACCTCACAAAAGATGTGACTAAACCCCCCTGACTAAGCACCCTGAGAAGGGCGGGTTTAGTCAAGTTATGGGTTTTGTGCCAAAATGTTAGCTGTAAAACCCGCCCCTACACTTGTACACCCTGAGAAGGGCGGGTTTAGTCAGGTTAGTGGTTGGTGTCAAAATGTTAGCTGTAAAACCCGCCCCTACACTTGTACACCCTGAGAAGGGCGGGTTTAGTCAGGTTGGTGGTTGGTGTCAAAATGTTAGCTGTAAAACCCGCCCCTACAGGTCGATCTGTGTAATTTTTTAGAGATTGTTAATCTTTGCTTAACTATGTTGGGCTATAACAGAACAAATCCTCGACTCTAGTAGAATTGCAGGAGATAGTCTTTGGGTAGTCTAGGCAAGAAGCGATTAGAAACAATTTGGGCGATCGCAGGATATGCGGCGGGTGGCGGTACGGCTTGTGCTGCACCAACTCCCTGTGCGGAGATACCGAAACAAGTCATCGTGGCGGCTTCTGATATTTTGATGTATACCACGATTTGGAAGATCTATTTTGAGGAGGATTTATCCCACAACGATCTTTTGGGAATGCTAACCGAATTGGGTTTAGTCACTCTTGTCGGGGCGGGAACGGCTTATGGGGTAGCCAGAGGGAGTACAGCCCTGCTCAAAGAAGTGTCTGATTGGGCGGCTGGACCTGCCGGTTGGGGTCTATGTGCGGCAATCACAGGTTCGCTTACGGGTATAGTGGGTATAGCCTGGGCAATGTATTGCGATCGCCGCTATTGTGCAAGACATCCTCTTCTGCAATCATCGTAGCCACGAAGCGTTCCAGATCAGCGCTGAAGCGCTTACTACAAACTTTCTACAAACTTTCTAAGACAACTTAGTGAGTAACCCTAAAAAGCTTTTTGTATTGGGTGTCAGCAGCGTGCGCCGATAGGCATCAGCCGCTTTCTTAATTCCTTCCGCTTGGGTTGGATAAGGATGAATCGCGCCACTGAGCTTACTCAACCCGACATTTCCCACAATCGCCGTTGTCACTTCACTAATCATCTCTCCTGCATGAGGAGCCACGATTGTCGCCCCCAAAATTTTATCTGAACCTTTCTGATGATGAATTTTGACAAATCCGTCCTCTTCCCCATCCGCGATCGCACGATCTACGGTATTAAATGGTATCTTAATTGTACTCACCTTCATTCCCTTTTCCTGAGCTTCATCTTCATACATGCCAACATGGGCAATTTCAGGGTCAGTATAAGTTACCCAAGGCATAACTAAATCACTGAGTTTAGAGCGCCCTAAACCAAAAGGAGAAAACAAGGTATTTTTAATCACAATTCGCGCCGCTGCATCCGCTGCATGGGTGAATTTCCATTTCATACAAATGTCACCGGCGGCATAAATATGGCGATTGGTTGTTTGTAGATAATCATTAACTTTTATCCCTTTGCTATGGTATTCTACGCCAACAGCGTCTAAATTTAACCCTTCTACATTTGGCGCACGCCCTGCACCCACTAAAATTTCATCAACAATCGTGGACTCATCCTGACCATTACAGGTATAGTGCAGTAACTTCCCCTCATCCATCTTGACTGCCCGTTTCATCTGACAATCTAAGACTAAGCGAATGCCTTCCTTTTCAAACTTATGCTGCACAATTTCTGCGGCATCAGTATCTTCTTTATTTAAAATGTGAGAATGGCGATGGAAAAGAATCACCTCACAGCCTAAACGACGGAATGCCTGCGCCAATTCACACCCAATTGGTCCCCCACCAATTACCGCAAGCCGCTTGGGGCGTTCGGTTAAAGAAAAGACAGTTTCATTGGTCAGAAATCCTGCCTCTTCTATGCCCTCAATGGGGGGTCGTACAGCCCTAGCCCCTGTCGTAATCACCGCTTTCTTAAACCGCAAAATCTTATCACCAACGGCAATTGTATTGGAACTTTGGAACGACCCTTCTCCTAAGAAAACATCAATATTATAGGTTTGTTTAAATCGTTTGGCTGAATCATGATGACTAATTCGAGCCCGTAGCTTCCGCATCCGTGCCATGACTGCTGGAAAATCAATATCAATGTGTTCAGGAGGACGAATCCCAAATTCTTCAGCTTGTCGCATTTGGGCGACAACACGGGATGAGCGAATAAGACATTTAGATGGCACACATCCGACATTCAAGCAATCCCCACCCATAAGATGGCGTTCAATTAAGGCAACTTTTAAACCAATATCCATCCCAGCGGCACCGGCGGCGGTGACTAATCCCGCCGTTCCTGCACCAATTACTACGAGATCATAACGCTCAGCGGGTTTTGGATTAACCCAATCGGGTGGATGCACATGGGAAACCAATTGCTGGTTATATTCATCCATTGGGGGGACAATTACTCTCTCAGATGTTGATGTCATTAGTTACTCCTTAATTAATAGTGATTGGGGATTAGGGAAACGGTGATTTTTTTATTCTCTCACTTTGAGTAGGGCGGGTTTAGTTACTTAGGGGTGACAAAAAAAGATAGTTGTAAAACCCGCCCCTACACCCTGACAACTTGGTAGGGGCGGGTTTAGTTACATCTGGGTGGCAATAAAAGGATAGTTGTGAAACCCGCCCCTACTTATTGGAAACGCTTTTATCTAGAACAGGATCATCAGAGACTTTTTCATCTAACGCTTTTCTGGCAACTTTAGTAACATATAAGGTTACAGCGACAGTGGCGATAAATCCAATAATCCGAATCGTCCATTGTACCGCCGGATTAGTGGGTTGCGATTGTGTCCCCACCATTGCCAGACTACCCGCCAAAGAACCAATATAAACATACATAATGGTTCCAGGAATCATACCAACAGAACCCAAAAAGTAGTCTTTCAACGAAACCCCCGTTAACCCATAAGCGTAGTTCAATAAGTTAAAAGGAAACACGGGCGACAATCGGGTTAAAAGAACAATTTTAAATCCTTCCCCACCCACCGCCTCGTCAATCGCTTTAAATTTTTTGTTCCCAGCAATTTTCTGCGCTACCCAACCCCTCGCCAAATACCGCCCCACGAGGAAGGCGGCGGTTGCTCCCAGGGTGGCGCCAATGAATACATAGATAGAACCTAAAACGACGCCAAAGACAACACCCGCACCTAGGGTGAGGATGGAACCAGGTAGGAATGCTACCGTGGCAATAATATAGAGAATGATAAACGCGATCGCACCAACCGAACCAAGGTCTTGAATCCATTGCAAGGCGTTGCGTAACCAGGCTTGGGGATTGAATCCTGAACCCATTGCTGATTCCTGGGCGAAGGCGGGATCTGTGGCAATAAGTAATGTTGTACCAACCGCCAGTAGCGTGAATACCGCTAACTTCAATAGCTTTCTCAGGTTTCGGGGACGGAATTGGTGTTTCATCCAGTTAGCTCTCCTCAGTTTACCTCTTCTGGTTCATGCGCCACTGTAGGTGCATCGTTATGATCATCCTAAGCTGATACTCTGAGAATTCCCTGAAAATAGACGAAATAAATAATGAATAATTAATTATAAATCTGAATCGCCTATCGTCAAAATGGACTTGAGTTAATTAGAGAAGAGTAGGGGCGGGTTTAGGGATTAACCTGTGGAATTAACCAATAAATGTTGTACAAAACCCGCCCTACCCCAGCTCATCATCAGATGTCTGAGCTTACTGACAAAGGTGCCAGATATCAGCCAATGACAAAGGACATAAGACAAATGACCAATGACGATATTAACTTATTCACACCCGTTCAAATCGGCGCTTATGAATTGCCCAATCGCATGGTGATGGCGCCCTTAACCCGGATGCGTGCAGGTGAGGGAAACGTACCCAGAGAAATAAATGCCACCTATTATGCCCAGCGTACCTCTGCGGGATTAATTATTTCTGAAGCCACTCAAGTTTCTCAGCAGGGACACGGATACGCTTATAGCCCAGGAATCCACTCACCCGAACAAGTGGAAGGCTGGAAGTTGGTTACTCAGGCGGTGCATGAGAGTGGGGGACGTATGTTCCTACAACTGTGGCACGTCGGGCGCATTTCCCACCCCTCAATGCAGCCGAATGGTGAGCTTCCCGTTGCACCGAGTGCGATCGCGCCTGAAGGGATGGCGAGTACCTATAGTGGCGAGCAACCCTTTGTCACCCCTCGTGCTTTGGAAACCGAGGAAATTCCCACAATTGTGGAACAATATCGCCAAGGAGCAAAAAATGCTTTAGCGGCTGGATTTGATGGGGTAGAAATTCACAGTGCTAACGGTTATTTGCTCGATCAATTCCTCCATGATGGATCAAATAAACGCACGGATCAATATGGCGGATCAATTGAAAATCGCGCTCGTTTACTCATGGAAGTTACCGAAGCTGTAGTCAGGGTTTGGGGTGCGGATAAAGTGGGGATTCGCCTCTCGCCTGGTGGAACGTTTAACAATATGTCTGACTCCAACCCAGAAGCCTTGTTTAACTATGTGATTTCCCAACTCAATCCTTTTAATTTAGCCTATCTCCACATGATTGAACCGAGAATCAAAGGGAATGAGACGGTGGAAGATGAGGGTAAGGGATTGGGGGTGCGTCATTTTCGTCCTATTTACAACGGAACCTTAATTACAGCAGGTGGTTATAACCGCGAGACAGGAAACGCTGTGATCAAGGAAGGAGAGGCGGATTTAGTGGCGTATGGTAGGCTGTTTATTGCCAATCCTGACTTGCCCAAGCGGTTTGAGGTGAATGCTCCCCTGAACGCCTATAACCGCTCTACCTTTTATGGAGGTGACGAGCATGGATATACTGATTATCCGTTCTTAGAGGAGTCTCGGCAAGCTAGTTAATCAAGAGCGCGATCGCATTTGGGTAACCAGACGTGCCATGTAACCAGACGTGCCATGTAACCAGACGTGCCATGTAACCAGACGTGCCATGGCACGTCTCTACATTGCTCCCCCTACTCCCCCCTCCACCAGACTTATTCAGCAAGCCCTATCTCTTGGAGCGGTAACAAAGGCGCGATCGTGTTCTGCTTTCTGCAAGTCTCAAGCCTAAGCCAGACTTCTATACTTGGAATAGAGAGTACAGAAATCTTTACAATAATAGCTATGGCTCCCAATCCCAAAATAATGAATAGCGTCGAGCAGCTTGGCTATCGTGTCACCGTGGGTGATGTAGCCGCTAAGGCGGGATTAAATATCAATTTAGCCGAACAAGGACTACTGGCGCTAGCATCCGATGCAGGTGGACATTTGCAAGTCGCCGAGTCAGGTGAAATTGCCTACCTGTTTCCCAAGAACTTTCGGACAATCCTGCGAAACAAATTCATCCGGTTGCGATTGCAGGAATGGTGGGCAAAAACTTGGCGTGTTCTATTCTACCTGATTCGGATTTCCTTCGGGCTTCTACTCTTACTCTCAATTGTCCTAATTTTTCTCGCCATTTCGATTATCTTCATCAGTATCAGTTCCAGCAGCGATAATGATTCGGGTGGTGGCAGTAACGGTGGTTCTAATCGAGGCGGTGGCATGATTTTTATGCCCCACTTCTGGATTGGGCCCGATATGTTTTGGTTTTTTGACCCGGGTTACGAACGCCATCGACAACGGCGCACCTCCTGGAATTCTAATCAAAGTCAGCAGATGAATTTTCTGGAGGCAATTTTCTCGTTTTTGTTTGGTGATGGCAATCCCAATGCCGATTTGGAAGAACGTCGTTGGCAAGAAATTGGCACAGTGATTCGTAATTCTGGCGGTGCCGTTACAGCGGAACAGATTGCTCCTTATCTTGATGATATTGGCACAGGATATCAACGGGAGTATGAAGACTATATGTTACCCGTTCTCAGCCGTTTCAATGGGCGTCCGGAAGTCAGTCCCGATGGAGAGATTATCTATCACTTCCCCGACTTACAGACAACAGCGCAACAGCAGCATCCTCAGCCTGTTCCATCTTACCTGCAAGAACAGCCTTGGCGCTTTAGTGCTGCCACGAGTGGGCAAATTATGCTGGCAATTGGTTTAGGGGGAGTGAATATTATCGGTGCTTTCATGCTGGGTTCTCTGTTAAGAGGCGAAATTGCTGCCGAGATAGGAGGATTGGTTGCTTTTGTCGCGTCAATTTACTGGTTTTTACTGGGTTACGGGATTGGGTTTTTAGCGATTCCTCTGATTCGTTATTTCTGGATTCAACAGAAAAATAGTAAAATCGCCGCCCGGAATCAGAAACGACAGCAGGAAGCATTAGCACTGGCTCAACCCGATGCCGATTTACAGAAAAAGCTGGTTTATGCCCAACAGTTTGCGGCGCAAAATGTAATTGGGCAAGAGGATTTGGTGTATACCAGTGAACAGGATTTACTGGATCAAAATTTGCAACGCAAAGACCAAATTGATGCCGAGTGGCAACGCCGTTTAGATTCAGGTTCTTAGGTAGCTAGAGCTGATTTTGTTGTTCACTTATAGCACGACGAAGATACGTTAGGACATCAGTTAATCTGAAGTTCCCCCAGCCAAAAAATCAAAACTGCCTCACCGTGCGGCTTTCCGCGATTTTTGACGCGCCCTACATGGGTTCAATCGCGCTCAACCTTGATGTAGCGTGGGTTTCCGTCGATCTCTTGTCTACTGCAAAAATAGCGCGATCGCACTATTTTTGCAAGGGCTACATGGGTACGTTTTTTGAGGGGTTGAGCGCTCAAACTACTACGGGATAAGGCTTGACGCTGGGTATAGTACATCCGCACGGGGGGAACTTCAGGTTAACAGCACTGACGCCTGGACAAAAAACTGGCGTAGACGTGGCAAAAGAGGTGGGCGGAGTTGTAGGTAGTTTTCTGACTTCCATGTTCACCAATAGTATCAGTAATGCAAAGGAGAACCAGCAACAAAATCTAGGTGTTTGGAATCCCATAACACAAAATAAAACTGAGATTTTGGGCGATTACAATCTTCAGTTGCAACAGCCCGCATTTGGTTTACCCAGACCTAGTTTTTTTGAAACACTAGATGCTGCAATAAATAAGCCCCAGGGAACCACAGCGCAATGGGCACAACAGGGACTTCAAGGAGTGCTCAGCAAACCACATCTTCAAGCCGCCGAAATTACGAAGATCCAAAATTATATAATAGCAATCAACAATGGCACATACGTTGGAGCTGTACCCGATAATTTAATTTATGCGCTAGAGCAACTTTTACCATACTCAATACGAGTCATAGCTCCCAACGGACAGATGGCACACTATGGAAATCTACCAGTCGTTACCTTGTTGTTAGTTCCAAAGCCAAATGAACACTATAGATACGCCAGCTAAAATATTTTCCAAGCGACAGACATGAGATACCGTGCGATCACTTGCCTCGTAGGTTGGGTAGAGCGAAGCGAAACCCAACCTACATTGCTACATTGCTACATTGCCAACATCTGGAGGGAATTGAATTTTGCCATCCGCCCCCCACACCTCACCCACCGCCACCAACTCGGAAGCGATTTGAGCGATTAAAAGCATAACCCAACAATATCACCGTGCGCCCTTCCAAACAGCAGCGTGGTGCGCCCAAAACCAAAAACGCGCTTAACCCCAGCGAGACGGTGCAACTATGGGATAACAGGAGTGCGATCGCCCTGAGCGCATATTGGTAAGAGGGCACATCATCCCAAAACCGATGGGAGAATTGGCAAGGGTGATCGATAAAGGTGCGATCGCGCTGATTGAAAAAAATCATAACATCCCCGACAGGGCGCATATCCCCAAGTCTGTGGGAGAATTGGCAAGGGTGGCATAAATGGAGTGCGATCGCCCTTGGAAAAGCATAACGTCCCCGACAGGGCGCATCATCCCAAAGCCGATGGGAGAATTGGCAAGGGTGATAGATAAAGGTGCGATTCGCGCTTATAGAAAAAAATCATAACATCCCCGACAGGGCGTATATCCCAAAGTTGGTGGGAGAATTGATAAGGGTGGCTTAACCCTCTTCTGTCACTTTCCGGTTTCTCGTATGATTAGTAATTCCCAAAAACAAGGTATGCTGAGTGATGCGGAGTTGGGCAATCGCATTTTGACCAATTTAGCACCTTCGAGAATTTATACTCAGAAAAAACTGCGCGATCGCTTGCTCTGTCTATGCTCTAGGATTCAGAAAATGCAAGGCTTTTCGGAGAGTGACAGAAGAGGGATAAACAGGTGTGCGATCCCTGTTTGGGAGAGGTTGAGGGGCGAAAGAGCAATTCGCGCTTATAGAAAAAAATCATAACATCCCCGCCAGGGCGTATATCCCCAAGTTGGTGGGAGAATTGATAAGAGTGGCATAAATGGAGTGCGATCGCGCTTGGGTTAGGTTGAAGGGAAAAAGTGCGATCGCATGGATTTGGTTTGAGTGCGATCGCTCTCCTCGGCTACAATAAAACCAACGTTTTGTTCTGGAGGTACTTTTCCTGACAGAACCTTTAGATAATGCTGCCATTGCAGAACTAAACCCAAGCGATCGGTAATATTGTTGTCCGATTTCCCCTGCTTCATTGTCAAGACTGTTGGGTTGAGGGAGGAGAGTGCGATCGCGTTTGGGTGAGGTTGAAGGGAAAAAGTGCGATCGCGATCGTCTATAAAGTCAACTATATCATTGGGCGCACGTCGGTTGACAAAGGGCGCACGTCGGTGCGCCCCTACAGGCGGACATATTTTCATAAGGTGAAAGTATACCAGAAAAAAGGCGCGATCGCATGGATTTGGTTATGAGTGCGATCGCCTTTGGGTTGGGTTGAAGGCAGATTGTGCGATCGCTGTTTGGTTTAGGTTGAGGGAAGATAGTGCGATCGCACTCTTGATGAATTTCCAGTTACAATAACTCTTAAAGACGCTTGCGTCATGTCAAATTATCCATCTGTCTATGCCAGCCAAGGATATTTTTCACAACACCGTCCGATTAGCCCTAGAAAAAGATGGCTGGGTAATCACCGATGATCCTTTACACCTGAAAGTTGGTGGAACAGAAATGTATATAGACTTAGCCGCAGAACGATTAATTGCTGCCCATAAAAATGGTCAAAAGATAGCCGTTGAAATCAAAAGTTTTTTGCGAGAATCGGAACTAACTGAATTTCACTTAGCCCTTGGTCAATTTCTGAACTATCGCTTGGCATTAAAGCAAAAATTACCCAATTTTGTTTTATACCTAGCCCTTCCTACAGATACTTATAATACCTTATTTTGTCGCCCATTCATTCAGGACGCTATCAAAGAATATCAACTAAAACTACTAATTTTTGACCCCAGTAAACAGGAGATTTCAGCATGGAAAGCTTAAACATACAGGAGATTGTCCAGAAAATCATCAAAGCGCACGCTATCAATCTTAAAGATGATCAGACAGAAGTCCAACTCATTTTTGATAATGAGCGTAATCATTACCTAATGATGGTGGTGGGTTGGTATGACCAACGACGGGAATATGAGAGCCTAATTCATATTGATATCAAAGATAACAAAATATGGATTCAGAGTGATGGAACTGAAATAGGAGTAGCCAAGGAATTGGTTGAAGCCGGAATTCCACGACAGGATATAGTTTTAGGATATAAGTCTCCCTTTAAACGGCAATTTACTGAATATGCTCACCTGTAATCTGTAGAAGGAGTTGCACGCCAATAGCCCATACTTTGGTAGAACCCACTCAGTACCAGAGTCATGTCGTGCTATTGGCAATGGATTTGCCATTATTCAACAGAACCGAAACCCCATCTACAGGCGGACACATTTTCATAAGGTGAAACTATACCATAAAAAAACGCGCTGTCACTGATGTTCGCATTCCTCGTCCCTATAAACAGTCAGCGTAACAATTTTATAACTGGTTGATTTCCCCCATCGAAGCTGAATTACAAGCCCAAAAAATTAATAATCGTTGGGTTTCCTTGCGTTTTCCCAACCTACTCGTTACTCGCTATACATCCCCACCCAAAAAGGGGAAATCATCTTAATCTTTCCCCTTTTTGCGGTACTTTTTCTTGAGTTACGGAACCTGAGAAATAGTTGCCTGTTGATAATAGTGATTCAAAATCTGTTGATAGTTAACACCCTGTTGCGCTAAATTATGCGCTCCCCATTGACTTAAACCTAATCCATGACCATACCCGCGACCACTGATTTGAAAACTGCCACCCATATTACTCACTCTAAACAGTGTACTTTTCAGTCCCAGCGCCTTACGCATATCATTGCCACTAACCCGCTTACTACCGCCCGTTCCTTTTACTAGCATGGTCACAATCCGCCCATGGGGAGTCGTGCGTTCTGGTGTCATAGATGTGACACGCCCAACCCCACCAATCCGGCGTCCCAATTCGCCACCCGAAAAGGTTTGAGTCCACTGAAAGACAGGCGCTCCCACATCATAATCGGGAACCCCTCGTAGGTATGCTAGAGGTTGACTCCAAATATCTTCTACATTTTCTGTATGTCCACCCGAAGAGGAATGGAAAACGGCTAGAATTACATTACCCCCGTAAGTCATGATCTGTCCGGCTGTGGCATTGACGGCGGCGTGAGTGCTTTCGGCTTCACTTTCGAGTCCTTTGTAAACTTGCCACTTGACCGTATCACCGACATCGTAGATGCTATTCCCTGATTCAGCTCGTTTATAGAGGGCGTAGGTACGAGCTGCAACAGCTTGAGCTTTTAGGGCTTCTTGGGGCCAACTCGGACTCATTTCTGAGCCGATAACGCTGTAGAGATATTGCTCGAAGTCAACGTGATTAACCACCGTTAATCGCCCACCTGTCGCCACTAATTGAGTCCGTCCCCGATACCAGCGATCGCCTATCCAAACCATACCATCCTCAGTTGGTTCAATCCACAGCGATCCTGAACTCCAGCTACCCAAACTAACTCGACTTCCTCCAGATTGAGCATTAAAGCCATTCATGGGTGCGAGTTCTCCCACAGGCTGACCGGCGCTATCGCGAACAATCGCTTTGGTTGAACTTCCCACCTTAACGCGACTGACTCCCTCTTCAATCGCCACCCGCAATTCCGTTACGGCTTGGGCGGGACTGACTAAGATCATCCACAATAAAAAAGAGAGCCACCAATGACGCCTAACAGAGCAACTCATTATCCTGAGCATCTTTACCATAATGAAGGGAAAACGTCTAGATGTCATCTGTAAAACTTCCTCACACGAAGACTATTCTCGGTTTCATAATTAACAGAGATTGAATTGCCAACATTGGCAGTAGCTAGATTATTGCGCTCCCGATGCTCGAATCCTGCAATCCGCCCAATAAATTTTTCTCTTGCTACCATTACATCCCGTAAAAAGATTGACAGGCATATTTTTAACATGTTTCTTGCTCATCGGCTAGTGCGAGGCGATCCCAACGGTATAATCTCCTGTCGAGGAAATCTCGCCCGTCCCATTTCCTATTGCCTAGAGTCCTATTCCCGGTTCTGTGTTCCCTGTTCCCTATTTTCAAATGATTGACAAACCCAACGAGTTAATTCCCACTCAAGAGCAACCTCTGGTTGAACCCAAGATTCTCCAGCAACTCTCACAAGAGGTCATGCTTTCCCCGTCTTATTTAGTGTTAATGGGCATGTCTGGCATTTTGTCAGCCATTGCCTTGCTGACTAATTCGATTCCAATTCTGATTGGTTCGATGATTATTGCACCGGCGTTTCTACCGCTATCATTGATCGCATTTGCCTTAGTTGCAGGTCAACCCAGGCTGGCGTTACGCGGTTTCACTGTTGCTCTAGTGGGACTATTTGTGGCGACAATTTTAGCTATGGGAACTGTATGGCTATTCAATACCAGCACGATTTTACCCTCTCATGACAATCTTCTGGATAAACCCCTATTGGAAGAACGGGTAGAACCCGGTTGGTACAGTGTTGTGGTGGCTTTGGCTGCAGGTGTGTCTGGGACAATTGCTTTAGTAAAGCAGAAAGTCGATACATTGGTGGGAACGGTTGCGGCTTTAGCATTAGTTCCCGCTGCAGCGGCGGCTGCGATCGCCTTTATGTCCGACGATCCTCTCCGAGGTGTTGGTGGCTTAGAGTTGCTGGCGATTAATGTTGGGTTAATTATCTTAGCGGGCATAATTACGGTGCTGCTGATCGGATCTGAGCCGTCAAGTTAAAGTCAGGGATTAAGATGATTCAGACAGTTGGGGATACAATTAGCTGGGCATTTGGGCTAGAAGCCCAAACGCTCAATGTGTGGCAGATGGGATTACGGGCAGCGGTTATCTATGGGACTGCACTGATTATGGTGCGGGTGATAGGTGATCGACATTTTATCGGCAAATATGCGGCGATGGATGTGCTGCTGGGTGTTGTTCTGGGGTCTACCTTGAGTCGTGCCATTAATGGCGCAGCGCCCTATTTTGAAACACTAGGCGCGGCGTTAGTATTAGTGGGGTTAGAAAGCCGGGTAAGCAGGGGAGCATGAGGTATTGTGTAGGGGCGGGTTTCACCACTATCTTTTCGGTTACACCCATAAGTAACTCGCGCCCGCCCCGACTCAGGTTTTTAGACTCAGTTTGGTTCCCACTATTTGAGGATTAGAAATTGGGCAAAATTGGCGAGAAATTCATCATGGGAAAGCTTCTCATCCTGGTTGGTGTCCGATATCTTCCAAATATTGTCAATTTCGGCTGGTGTATATCCCAGATCTTGCAATTTTGCTGTCACTTCAGATTTTTGAACGATACCATCTCTGTTAACATCAATACCTTCAAAGACTTGCAGCATGGCATCTTGGAGTAAGGCTTGGGAAATTGCCTTCCGGAACTCTTCCTCAATAATATCAATGAACGGTTTGCCCTTCGCTTCTGTAATCCAAGGGTCCATGACAGTAGAGCGCAAAATGGTAATCGGCTCTTCAGCAACACCTGTAACTTGCAAGCGCTGTTTGTAATCCTTCATGAAGTCTTCACCGTAGTGCGCTGTCTCAAAATTAGTCGTGCTGACAATTAAGTTGTAACCGTAGATGTCAGAACCCGGTTTAATACTCAGCAGTTTGTAGAGGGCTTGATTGAGGCGGTTAGCTTTTGCCAAATCGTTATTAATTGTGCCATCTGGATTTTTGAAATTGAAGGCATAGGTGAGAATACTTTGATCCGGACCAATTTCTCGCAAAATCTCCATGACTTCGGCATCTTCCCGAATTTCGGCATTAGTTTTTTGGTCAATTCGCTCTCGGATAAATTGAATTTTTTCTGCCTCAGTGCTGCCGGGAACTGCCTCTGATAAATGGGGTACAGGAACGACAATAAAGCGGTCTTCTGGACGAGCCATGCACAGTAAGCGGGCGTATAATTTTTTGCAGCTAAACATCGCTCTGCCCAGAATTTCCCCATAACCCGTCGTATCCGGAGGGATGACTTTGTGGCTGAGGTAAACGGCGGCTGCAGCAGCACCTGGTTTGGAACCTTCCACGCCAAAGCTGCCGACATTGGGTTCCTCCTCCCCGTGATTGACGTAAGGAGCAATAAACGTGAGCAAGTCGCGCAGGGCAGCATTACGATAGCAAATTGCCCCTGCGGGATAAGGAATATAACCCGATTTGTGGGGATCGACGGTAATGGAATCCGCTTCCGTTAAAGCACGCATATGCTTTTCTGTATAGCAGCTAAGTTTGAGGGGAGGGCTAGGCACATCTTCCTCTGACAATGCTGCCATTCGGCGACTTTTGCGCTCTAACAAGCAGGCATAATAGCCACCCCAAGCTGCATCAGCGTGAATGTTAAATTCTAAACCTTTTTGGCGGAATTCGTCCCGCAGCGCCACGATATCGGCTAAGGGATCGACGGCACTTTCTTCGGTGCTACCCATGACGGCAATTGTGGCTAATACGGGACGGCGAGCATCCAAGCACTGTTGTAACTGATCCCTTAATTCGTTAATGTTCATCCGTGCATCTTTGTCGATGCTGATATCAATCATTTGGTTGGAACCAATGCCTAATAATGCTCCGGCTTTGGGCCAAGAATAATGCTTCGTACCAGGAACAAAATATACTGGCTGTTCGGGAACTTCACTCAGAAATTCTTGGGCAAAAGCTCTCATCCCCATTTTTTGTAGGGTATAGGGGGTGTCCTCAATTGTGTTTTTGACTAATTCATCGTCAATGCCACATTCGCTGGTTAGGCGTGCGGGAATATTCAGAATATCGTCGGCTTTCAGGTTGAGCATTGTCCAAGTATCTAAGCTAAGTAATGGCTTTTGAGTCCCATTGGGCAACGTCATATTAATTTCCTTGGCGGCTTCAAAACCAGGAGTTTCAGCGATGACTTTTTTCAAGGTAAAGGGATAAAACTTGAGATTCCTTGCTACCCAAAGTCCTTCAATATTAGCGACAGTCCCCCCGCAAGTAATATGACCCCAAGGCGCCATTACTCCGTCATTTATCTCGTCTTCGGTTGGCACATAATAACCGAGCATTTGACACAAATCCTTTCCCACCTCTATCTCTAGTAATGTGGTGACGGTGGACGCTTCAAAGGCTACGTTATTCGGGTTGTAAAGCATGGTGGCGAAATACCCTAAAATTGAGGGCATTGTTGTTTCCCATGTCATGTGACCTTGGTAGCGCAGGCTAAAGAAAGGGACGGATTTTTTCAGCCAAGCTAACAACTGCCGAAAGCTGTCTTTAGTCTGGTCTAGCGCCTGCAAGTAATTTGGGTTGCGCTTGACCGATTCGGTAATATAACTGGGATCGCTAGGATGGAAGTTTCGCCGCCAAAAACCGTGATCTCGCAAAGCTTCTACAATTAGGTTTTCTAGTTCGTCCAGGTTTTCGGATCGGGAGCCTAAAAACCAAGCTTCTACAGCCCGACTGCTCTGCCCAAAATCGGCGCTGTCGTCAAAGTCGAATAGGTTTTTGAGCTTCTTATGCTGCGCCATATATCCCTCTAATTGCTATAAATTTTAGTCATTTTTTCGATTTGGGGATATACTATCTGATTATAAGTAACGCCCTAAAAAATTTTATATTTTCTATAGATCATATAAGTATCTGGACATAAATTCTGTATGCTTTACTAAGAAAGGTTAAGAATCCTCAACTCCTTACTGTTAAGAGTCCTTAATGAAAGTCCCACTACTTAGATACAGATGCGGATGAAAAAAAATGGTGGGTTAATTGACAAGAAGGCTACGCCTACCCTGTCGCAATAACCCAACCGACAACCTCTTTAACAATGACCGATTACTTCAGCATACTCCGCAGCATCCAAGCGGTTTTCTCATGAGTCCGCATCCGTTCAGTTAACAGGTCAACAGAAGACTCATCATTCGCCCGTTCAGCCGCCGGAAACGCCTCCCGCGCCGTTCTTACCACGGCTTCATTTGCTTCTACCAGTAAACGTACCATTTCTGTGGCTTCCGGAACACCACGGGTTTCTGGAATGGAAGAGAGTTCGGCAAATTCGCTATAACTACCGGGCGCTGGATAACCAATGGTGCGAATCCGTTCGGCAATATCATCCACCGCTACAGCTAGTTCAGTGTACTCGGTCTCAAACATATTATGTAGCGAGTGGAACATCGGTCCGGTTACATTCCAGTGGAAGTAATGTGTTTTTAGGTAAAGGGTATAGGTATCAGCTAGCAGGCGAGAGAGTCCTTCAGCAATCTCTTTGCGGTCTTGTTCTGAAATACCAATATTGACAGGCGCAGATTTATCAGCAGTTTGCATAGTGGTCTCCTAATTGGCTCCAAAAATAACGTTAACAGAAAAGCTGGTATAGTTCCTTATTTCACAGAGTTTCACGGAAATCAATTAGCCAGTGTGACGCTTTCTTTGAATGAACGACTACACCCTTTACCCCGTTGCCCAAGGCATCTGGAACTATTTTTCCCACACCAACTGTCAATCTTAAACAATGAGCTATCTGTTACAGATCGTCCTAAAGGATGAACTGTCCTCATCCAACAAAAATGACGCTTCTTAGGCTAAATGTCGCATCAATACGGCGCGAGGGGCGCGGCGAACCCGGCATTTAATCGTTTCTTTACCTAGGCGCTGATGTGCCTCAAAGCGATGACACCCAGAGAATCCGTAATACTCTCCATCAACTTCGAGTACATCAATGGGTTCTTTTAATCCCTCTTCCTGGATGGATTTCATCAACTCTAGTACCTTATTGGCATCATTTTCGCGGGGAAGGGGACGACGGATTTGCTGTAGCGGAATTTCTCGAACCTCTACCATCGTGCCAGTAACACCTCTGCTCTTAAATGTTTACCTATAAATCATACTCGTTATGAGTTCGACTTGCAACTTAGAGATGGAGTATGGGGGAGTCATGTAGAGACGTGCCATGGCGCGTCTGTATGTAGGGGCGGGTTTTACCATTAACGGGACGGTTTTCACCCAGATGTGACTAAACCCGCCCCTACGGAGTACCATAATTCTAAGGGCAAAGGACGAATGACAATTATTTTTGAATCCGAGACAAATCCATATTGCCAAAATTAACAAAAAAGGCAACATTGAGGTTTTCTAAAGATTGAACTAACCAAAAAATATCATTGATGGTTTGACGTTCGTAGTGAGTGAATAAAATCGAAAATCGCTTTTCTAAATCGGGCTTAACTTTACTACACAGAAGAATGATTTTCAGCAATAATCCGGTTGTGCGAATCGGTCCAATATTAGAAATTAAATCGACAAAGAGATAGTGATTGGGATGCTGAGGGCTGCTGACTAAGAAGCTCAGTAATTGGCTACAGGTTCTCAGCAGTAAAAAGTCGTTAATTTTCTTAGAGTCGCTATCGGGTAAGGTGTTTTTGAGGTGTTGAGCCAAACGCTGATTGAATTGATGTTTTCCATAAGCCGGTTCAATTGCTGCTGTTAGGTATTCATATAAATCGGCTTTAAAGGCACGATAGGAGGGCGTTTGATTACTTTGCTTGAGGAAACTTTGGGCTAAGTCTCGGTAGGTATAAGCCCCTTCAACTTTGCCCATAAACTGCTTCAGGGCTAAGTAGAGTTCGCGATCGCTTAACAGGGTAGGATTGGGTACAGGTTGAACCAGAGTGGTGTCTGGGGTGGGGGTTTTACTGGACGCCAGTCGCACTCGCCGGATCAAATAAGTGACATATTGAGAGAGGTTCATTTCTAATTGCCACTGACGTTGAGTTTGAATGTGGCGGATAGTTTGCTGGTGTTCGTAGGAACTATCGGAACTGAGTAAGGCGTGGGTGTATAAATAGGGATATCGACAAATCAATTGCCCTAAAGCGGGATTGGAGTCTTGGCGATCGACATTTGCGGTGTGATCAACAACTTTGACTAAACGTTGTAGGGTTTGATAGTCTTCACTTTGAGTAAATTCTCCCAGGAGTTGTCGCAATCGCTTTGATAGTCCCGACGCTGCCCTAATTGCCCTAGGTTGGAAGGGTTTTTCAAATAATGCTACCAATTGCGCGATCGCATGATCTTGATTAGCTTGCATTTGCCAACGGTTGATCAGGATATGGCAGCAACGATTGAGAATATGGGTAAAGTCTTGATGGCGGGGATTGGCGAGGATAATTCGGTGGAAGGCAGCGATAATATCAGGTTCAGAGTAGTTTTTTGCTTTAATAAATAATTGATCAAAGCGTTCGATGAGTTGCTGAGGAGATTCTCGTTGTATCCAATAGAGCAAATGATCATATAATATCTGCTCGTCGGCACTTAAAGAACGAGGAACAGACGTTGGCGATAATTCTGGAGGGGTAGGTTGTGGAGTTCGTTGTACTTTAGATGTTGTATTTAATTGCTTTTGGGTGTCGCGGTTTCCCTGATCAGAACTGGCGATAGCTTGCTGACGGCTGGTACTTAGGAACTGGTATTCCTTTAGAGTTAAGCGTTTCCCCTTTGCCCAAGCCAAGGCTTCTTGTAATTGGTTTCGGTTCAACAAATAGGACTCATTCTGACATCCACTGGCAAACCAAGCTGTCATGGCACAGTGATAAGGACGAAGATTATCTAGGACTCTTCTCACCCAATCCTGATTAAAAATAGATTCATAGATGCGGTTATAGACTCTCAGAACAGGCAGGGCGTACTTCTGTCCGATTGGCTGTTTCACCACTAATCCTGATAGGCGTAATTCTCGTTGTTCCGGGCTATTATCGGCGGGGATTTCTCCTTGGTCGAGAATTTGCTGGTAGAGTGTTAATAGCTGACGGGTGCTGGAACGGTTAAGCAATAGGCGATCGCGGGTAGTGCAGCGACAAAGGCGATCGCGGATGGTTTTCAGGTGTTCCGGTTCATCTTTGGCTTCCCAGTTTTTAATAATGTGCGATCGCACATTATGTTCAATCCACGCGCCAATCTGGGATTTATCCTGGGGAATCTTGGTGGGAAGAGAGAGTTCGGCTTGGTGGAGGACAATCTGACACAGCTTTTGAGTCAGAAAGGGTTTACCACCAGTCCAGGTTAATATTTCTTGGATGATGGCGGGGGAATAGTTAACTTTGGCGGCTAATCCCTGGGCTAACGGTAAACATTCATGTAATTGAAAGCCTGTCAATTCAATTGCCCGACCAATATTAAACGGGGTGCTATTTTTATCTTGCATTAACTCCGAGGGAGTCGCGACACCCAATAGGGCAAATGTGAGGCGTTGGTAGGCGGGATAATCGGCGCGACTATCATAACAGGCGCGAATCGCGGCTAAAAAGTCATCGACGCGAAAGTTTAAACTGAGAACACTATCAATTTCATCGACAAAAATAACAATCCGTTGGGGAATCGCCGGCAGTAGGATTCGTTCAATGAACTCACTGAAGCGTTGTACGGGAGAGAGTAAATCGCGATCGCGCCACCATCGACGTAAGTTAAATTGTTGGGTGAGATCGAAACTAATCACCAAGCGACGGACTAAGCCAGCATACCATTGCTCTGGGGTCAGATTTTGGCAACCAATCTTAGTCAAGTCAATCGCCGCACAAGCAAATCCTTCCTTTTGTAAGCGGCGCATGGTTTGCACCCTTAAGCTAGACTTCCCCATCTGTCGGGAGTTGAGGACATAGCAGAAATTCCCAGCCTTTAACCCGTCGTAGAGTTCAACATCGGCTTGTCGCCACACATAAGTGGGAGAATCGGCGGGGAGGCATCCGCCAAATTGGTAGTTGTAGGCTAAGGTGGTATTCATAGTCAATGCCCTGGCAAAACGCTGCATCGGTAGGAGACCGGGTAGAGCGAAGTACTAAAAAAAGGGGTTACACCCCTCAGCGTAAACTATTTGTGGATCGATTGAGTTTATGTGGGCAAGCCTGAGAAAACAACTCTGGCAATGGCGTGGGTATAGGGGCTCACTTTCACTACTATTCTTCGGTTGCACAAGGGATGTGACTCGCGCCCGCCCCGATTCGCAGGTTTCTAGGCTTCCCGTGAAAAGTTAGGTCACAAAGGGGCGCGAGTTGCTTGGACAAGTAATTTAGTCAGTTGAGTGAGTTGGCGTTTATCAAAGGCTTTGACGATCGCGCGAGCCGCCTCTTTGGGTTCTACAGTAATCGTAATCTGTTTAGCACCGCCTTGGCTGGGGGTAGCTGTCGCCAATTTCTGTAACGCCGGACTTGCCTTTAGAGCATTCTCTTTTCCTTGTTGGACTTGATCGCTAGCTTGTTTGAGTTCTTTAATAACGATAGGTGCTAGAGAGTGGAACGAATTTTGCGAATTCGCGATCGCATCAGAAGCATTTTTCACCAAAAGTTGCCACGGTTCAACCGTTTGGGCGAGTTTCGCTAGCTTATGGCAATGCTCTTGCAGCTTTTGACGATTGGCGGGTGTTTCTGATTGTTTGAATAGCTGCAACATTTGCTTGAGGATACCTGTCACCTGAGCAGAAAAGTTCTCAGGTGCTTGACCCGCCGCTTTGGATGCACCCCTTGCAGGTTGTGCTGGGGCGGCAGTTTTTGGTGCACCACCACCAACTAACCGTTCCAGGTACGCCTGCAATTCCTTGAACGTCGGTTCGGCGGCTTGCACCATTTTATCGGCTTCATCATCCCGCAGACCAAAAGGTCTTTGGAGTTGTTCGATGAGGTCTTTGAGAGTGTCGTAGCCTTGTAAGAATAAACTCTCGACATGACGATCAAGCTTAACTGGATGTTCTTTGAGAATCTTCAAACAATCCTCTAAGCGGTGGGCAACTTTTTGTAGACTGCTAAAGCCAAGCATCGCCGCCCCCCCTTTGACCGAATGAGCCGCACGAAACATCTCATTGACCATCTCTGGGTCTTGGGCAGTCTGCTGCACATTCAATAACCCTTGTTCGAGAGTGTCTAGGTGTTCTTTCGCCTCTTCGATGAAATAACCTAAGATTCGTTGCTGATTCCCCCCATCCACGGCAGTTTTCCCTAATCCAAACAACTATGTATATACAAGACCTACAACCCAACCAAATAATACCAATAGTTATACGCAGCCAACAAAGAAAAAACCCCAATTCTGTTAAACTCTTTCTTTAGAGTACCTGAAACCAGCTAAAGAATCTTTCCAAATTTAGGGATCAGGAGGCACAAGGGCAAGGGAGGATCTTCTCTGTTGCCCAATGATATAGAACCAGAAGCTGCTCTTGAATTCCCTGTTCCCTGTTCCCTGTCTAATGACGAATGACCCATCAACCTTCAATTTGCCGCACAGCCGTAAGCGCTGAGTAGCTAACTCCAGCGGTGCCTTCACCGGGATGGGTGGAATCTCCCACTAACCATAAGTGATTGATGGGGGTGCGAGTGGCAAAGCCAAACGGACCGAATGTCGGAACTCGCTGACCAATCCCGCCGACGATTCCTTGATGGCGTCGAGTGTAATAAGCAAAGGTTCGGGGTGTTGCGGTTTCTTGGTGGATAATGGTTTCAGGGGTTAAGTCAAAGTACTGACCTAGCCGTGCGATCGCCTCTTGGGTATAGTTTTGTTTTAAGTGCTCATAATCCTCCTGAGAACCTTGCCACCACATCCGAGTATCGGTGAACGAGGAGGCAATAATCGTGGCTTTGCCGTCTGGAGCACGACCATCACCAGGTTTACTCACCGAGACAAATAGGGAGTTATTTTCGCCAATCTCACCGTCGTAATCGTAGAGAAATTGCAGGTGAGGCGGACAACCTACAGGAATAGACCTTTGGTCAACACCCAGATAAATGACAAAGGCACCCGATGCTTTTGGTAATTTATCGACGCGATACTGATAACCCTTGGGCGCTTGATTTCCCAGTAACTTGACCAAGTTTTGTGCGGTGACATTTGCCACCACTTCATCGGCTGATTCTGTCCAAACTTGCCCCGTTTTCTGATTTCTCACCGTTACGCCCATAACCTTGCCCTCACAAACCTGAATCTGTTCTACGGTATGGCGCATCAGCAGTTTACCACCCCATTTCTCCAACGCGGCAACTAGGCGATCGCTCAACACCTGCATACTCCCTTTGAGGTGAAACAGTCCTTGGGGGGCTTGGGAAACGCCGAGGGCAGTTGCAGCATAGAGTAAAGCGGTGTCATCGGCATTGACTTGGGAATAAAGCTTTAGCTGTAAATCCAGAAAGGTTCTCAATCGCTGATTGTCATAGAGTCGATAGCCCCGCAATGCATCTCCCACCGTCATAAACGTAAACGGTAGCGTAATCAACGTATCTGGACGCACCGCCGAGGTTAATTGCCACAAATCCCAGAGATTTCGTGGGGGTAATACGGGATCACGGGATTGAAATCTCCAACTGGCATTGAATAAAGTACTCATCAGTTGCCAGAAGGGTTCACTCCCCGGAAATTGTCGTTTCCGTTCCTTTGCCCATTTTTCTGGGTCACGCCAAACGTTAATCGGTTCGGTTTCGCCAGGGAGAAATACAGCACAACCGGGGTCACAGGGAGTCGCGGCGGGTAAATCAATTTCTAACTCCTCAAAAATTCGCTGATGAATACCACCCGGTTCTAAACCTGCCACTTGCGTCGCCCCCACATCAAAGGTAAAGCCGCGACGCTTAAATGTAGAGGCACATCCGCCAGGAACAAACGCTTGGTCGAGGACTAACACCGAGTAACCTCGACGGGCAAGGAGCGCACCAGCCGTTAGACCCCCAATTCCTGCACCAATGACAACGACGCGATGGGTTTTTCCTGTGGAAACGCTGGTCATGATTATGGCTTTACATTACTTAATATATTTTAATCTAAAAGGCACAAGGCACAAGGCTGTAAAATTTATGGTGTCTGCTTTTCGCCTATTGTTAAATTGAGATTATCGGGGTTGTAGGGGCGAATCACACGATTGTTGTGTCCCATCGGGCATAATGGCATCACAGAGGTTGGCTTGGCTAAGATTTGCCCCCTCTAGATTAGCGCCTCTCAGGTTCGCCTCTTGTAGATTCGCCTTCTCCAAATTTGCCCCCGCTAAATTAGCGTTACTTAAATCGGCTTGAAACAAGGTTGCTTCGGCAAAATTCGTGTCTCGAAGGTCAGAATTATACAGGCTAGCACCACTCAGATTTACATTGCGGAAATTTGCTCCGCTTAAATCAGCATTAAATAAGTTAGCCCCCCGCAATTGACGTTCCTCAGCCCCTTGATTGACAATTTCCCAAACCAGCCGCCATTTGGGGTCAAGGGTAGTCTCTTCATTGATTTTGGCAGTTCTCAGGTTAGCATTTTCTAGATTGGCTCCGGCTAAATTAACATTTCCCAGTTCGGCATTTCTTAAGTTGGCATTAGTTAAATTGGCATTGCTCAGGTCAGCATAGCGCAATTCAGTATTAGTTAACTGAGTCCCTTGAAGATTAGCACCCCGTAAATTAATGATAAATAAATAGGCTTCGGATAAATTGGAATTTTCTAAATTCCCATTTTCCAGATTCAACCCTTCTAAATTCGCACCGGACAAATCCGCCCCCGCTAAGGCTTGTCCGGCTATTCCTTGATTAACTAACTCCCAAACGAATAACCATTTGTCATCCAGGATAGTTTGACTATTAAATTGGGTTCCTCTTAAATCGGTGCGAAACAACTTGGTATTCTCTAAGTTAGCGCCTTTGAGGTTTACCCCTCTTAAAGAAGTTCCCTCTAAATTAGCGTCACTGAGATTGGCACCTTCTAGAGACGCATTGGCTAATTTAGCATGTCTTAAATCCGTTTCCTGTAAATTGGCAAGAGTCAGATTGGCATTCTGTAATGAAGCATTCATCAGGTTAGCTTTCCGCAAATCTGCAAACTGTAAATTCGCATTTTGGAGATTAGCCGCTTCTAAATTTGCTTCTTGTAGATCAACTTTAAGGAGTTTGGCACGAAATAAATTAGCGTTAGCGAGTTTAGCATTTCTGAGATCCGCATCCTCTAAATTTGCTCCCGAAAGTCGGGCTTCCTGTAAATCAGCTTCTCTTAAATCGGCTTCGACTAAGTTAGCGCCTTCAAGGTTAAATCCTCTGAGATTCCGCCTCCTCAAACGTACCTCTTGCAGATTACAAGTTGGACATTCTCCTTCATCTAATAGCTTTTCCACATCTTGATCCTTGGCGGCTTGCACGGAATTGCACAGACACAGCAGGATAAATAGGGCAATCTTGGTTAAGCTTGTGGCTATACCGAGGGTTTTAATCATGGATAAACGCATAGAAGATTTCATGTAGATAGGTATTTAGTATAGCCATTCTAAATTGTCTTGGAAAAGTTACTCAATCTTGTAGTGGCGTAGACCCACCTAAAATTGTGGAATAGGTTGGGTTCGTAGTAGGGGCTTTAGCCTTTAAAATTTTAACGGAGGCAATAACCTTTCAATAGAATATCCACCGCAACCCACCGACATACAGGCGGGGAATGTTTAAAATAGATAGAACCATTGGACAGGTTAGGTTCAAAAGCACAATTAAATAAAGGGCGGGTTTTGTTGTTCAGTTATGGGTAAGACGCTAAATTGAGTCCCTAAACCCGCCCCTACGATAGGTTTATAAATTCTGAATTCAAATGCCAATTATTGTTTCGAGCAGTTCGACACAAACTGGGGCGTGTTGCTTGCTCCCTAAGCTATTATAGGAGAAAGAGCAATCGGCAAGAGTATTCTCTTGCTCCCAGACGTGCCATGGCACGTCTCTACAAACCCTGCTTTTAGCGCTTAAGCTGACACCAATGCACGGAGCGTGCGCCCCTACAATCGTGACCTGCTCCCGCGAAAGGTGGTGACACCAAGGGGCGCTCTACTGAATAGTTTCCTCTCCATAAAAAGCCGCTCTATCCACAGGAGACCATTGCTGAAGCTTGCTGAGTAAGGCGGGGTCAGGTTGAATGCGCTGAATTTTCCCTTCTACTTTAGGACTATCAGGTCTCAGGGATTGTCCGCAAATTAGCAAAAACGACCACTGATACGTCTTGCCAATTTCCAGGGTTGGTGCATCAAGGGGCAGTTTAAAGCTGACTAAACCTCTCTGCTTAGGAAGTGATAGGGTTTTTTTGTAGAAATAATCTTCTGTTTCATCCTTGAGAAGAAATACAGCGTCTTGAGCGACTGTTGGTGGGATGTAAACAAAAAATGTGGGACGTTCCGCCACCGTAAATCCGTGATTTGTAGCTAACTCAAAGGGCGTAACTGATGTTCCCAGATTACCTATGTCATTGGGACATACACCACCATCTCGCGAGGCTCCCCCGGCTGAATCTCTGGGGGTTCCTTGCCTTTGAGGAATAAAGGTCACACTGGCTGTGTGAGACAGGGGTATCGTTTGAGCATGTAATGGTACTGGTAAATTACCAACCAGTAGAAGCTTCATGAAAAGACTGACTGACACGAGTGCCAGAGGTTGAGGTGTATGTTTCCAAGCCATGATAAAAAACCCTCGTGAAGAAGAATGAGCTGTAGTGCATCACAGGGATTTTAAGCGGCATCCCATAAAAGACAGACAAATAAGATTGATATTATACTAAACTCATTACAATTTGTCTATTTGTTTTTGAGCATACCAATTCCCTAGTAGAGCAACTGAAGGATTAGAGAGTACCTACCACCCTGGATGTGTCACCCCTTGTAACAGTTAGTTTTTATGTTGGAGTGTGGGGTCACACCCCTTATTATTATTTAACACCCAGTAT
The DNA here is from genome assembly GCF_040226375.1 of Coleofasciculus sp. G2-EDA-02. Lineage (NCBI taxonomy): Bacteria > Bacillati > Cyanobacteriota > Cyanophyceae > Coleofasciculales > Coleofasciculaceae > Coleofasciculus > Coleofasciculus sp. G2-EDA-02. The sequence goes on from NZ_JAVKEW010000250.1 coordinate 31,990, forward strand.
CGTATCATAACGTTCAATGAGCCGTACCTAATAACATACATTCTTTACTTTTGTAAATATCAGGTAATCGACAACAGGGCAAAAGCTTTGAGTCAAAGCCAGTTTCCGACTAAGACAAAGGGCGCCCAGTAAAAGGGATGCTGATAATTAGATTGACGTAGGAGAGTAAGTTGAGCCTGACGCAGAGCTTGGGCTTTACTGACTTGAGATTGGGTAAGTTGTCGATAAAATTCAACCATTAACTGAGCTGTCGATTCATCATTAACTGACCACAACGTTGCTAGGGTACTACGAGCGCCCGATCGCACGGCTAATCCCGCAAGTCCCAAAGCCGCTCGCTTGTCCCCTGTCGCCGTTTGGCAAGCGCTGAGGACAAGGAGTTCAATCGGGTTGGTATCCTGTCGCTGTCTGACTTGCAGGAGTTGATCCAAATCTTTCACCTTGATGCGACCATTCCAAGTGAGTAGAAAGGTGTTCTCTGCTTTGGAGCTAAACTGTCCATGAGTCGCTAAGTGAACCACTGGGAATGGATTCGCCTCAATTTGCTCTTGCAGAGTTTGAGGGGTAAACTGTTGATTCAGGAGGATAGTCGAAGGAATTTGTGCGGCGATGCTTTGCACTTCCAACTCCACTGCGGGGAGAGCCGGAAAACCATCCCGCGCCTCGCTAAGTCCAGCCGTTAAGGTTTTTAGTTGCTTGGGGGAGAGCGATCGCGGCTCGATTAGTTGTAATCCTAGGGATAGAGCAATATTATAGTTCTCGATCAGATACTGCTGTCCATCATAAAGCGCCGCCATGGGCAAATTCCGTAAAGCACCATCCAACACAAAGACGAGGGTTTTAATCTCATTCTCCCTTAACTGAGTCTCAATCGGTCGGATTAACCAATCATAAAGTTGTTGGGAAAGGCGTAACCGTTCTCTGTTTGACCAAGCTGGATTTAAGGCTTGTAGGAGTTGCTCAATGGTACTATCTATTTGAGTTTGAGCTAACTCCGTTTGGAAATAGCGCAGGGGTTTTCCGGGTAGGGAGACAATAACGGCAAAATGATTCGGTAAAATAATCGGGTAAATGACTGAAGCTTGGGGATCAATCTGATCAATGGTTTGGCGTTGAACTTGCCAACAGACTTCCCGAAAGAAGTTCTCCAATTCCGCCAATCTTAGGGATTCAATGGTTTCACGCCCTGCTTTGAGCTGTTCTGGTGTGGGCTGATTGCTTAAGAGCAATTCCACTAAATTCCGATAAATGGGTTCAACGGTTTCCCGAAAGGAAAATTGCACATCAGGATTAATCGCCATCAAATCACTGCGTAAGGATTGCAGGGTATAAACCGCTTCCCGATTTGCCGCGATCGCGCCTGTCAGATTACCTTGGTATTGGAGTATCTGACTCAATTGCCATTGCCAACGATAGGCGATTTCAGTGGCTTGTATTCCTTGCGCCAAACTTAATGCTTCCTCAGTTAACCTTTGCGCCTCTAACCACTGCTGTGTCTGCATATAAAGATGTCCCAATTGACCGAGGGCGTAAGATTCAGATCTCTTATCATTAAGCTGTCTGGCTTGTTGAATCGCTCTGGCTAATAATTGTGCGATCGTTTGTAGTTGCGCTTTAGCGCCGGTAAAATTGGGTGGAGATTGAGATACTATACCCTGTTCCCTAGGTAGGGCGGGTTTAGTCAAGTTAGCGGTTTCTTGGGTAAGGTTATCAGTCAAACCCGCCCCTACAGATTGGCTCCCAGACGTTACATGCAACGTCTCTACATGGCTTCCCATTTTCATTAAGCTTTCGGCGAAATTCACTTGAGCATAAACCGCCGCCCGATTTCGGGGTAAATTAGATAATTCAGCTTGAATTTGGGGGACTAAGGTTTGGGCGTCTGTCCAATTTTGGGTTTCAATCAGCATGCTGAGTTGGTTGAGTTGGGCTTCAACTTGAGTCAGAGGGGTGGTTGCTGTTGAGGCGGCTTGTTGATAATAGGCGATCGCATCTTCAAAGTCTTGTTGCGCTCTCGCTGTATTTCCTAGGCTAAATAGCGTCGCACTTTGGTCAGCTATTGCATCGAAACCCTGAGTTATTGCCAAACTTTGCTGCAAAACCTGTTGTGATTCCTCTAGATTACCCACCACTTGCAACGCAACGCCCAGACTCCGTAATCCGGCGGCTTTGAGTAAGGAATCGGGTTGAGTTTGGAGCTGGGTTTTCACTCGCTCTAAGGTAATCTGCGATCGCCGATAGAGTCCCAATGCTTGTAAGACTTGCGCTTGGTTAATTTGGCTCCCGAATACACCCGTTTGATCACCCGCCTCTTGATACGCCTGTTCTGCCTGTTTCCACGTTTCTAAAGCCGCTTCCATTTGTCCTTGTGCATAATGGAGACTGGCTTGAGTATTCAGAAGTTGGGCGAGAAGGCGTTGATGATTGCGGGTGGGTTTGAGGAGATTAGCCACTAGATTTAGGCTTTGGGTAATCGTTTGTTCCGCCTCCTGCCATTGTCCCAATTCTTGATAGGCTAAGGAGAGATAACTTAAACTCAGGGCATGGTGGATGCGATCGCCTCGATCTTGATAAGCTTGCATCGCCTGTTGCCAAACGGTAATCGCTTGCCAAAAATGCCCCGCCGCGTAGAGAGCTTTGCCTTGTTCAAGTTGAGTTAAAGCATTGTCATCCTCCTGAGCTGAGTTCAAATCCCCCTGTTCTTTGTTTCCTATTCCCTGTTCCCTATTCAACAATTGAGTCTGAGTTAGTTCTGTAAGCGGTATCGGCGGATACTGCGCTTGGGTGGGAAAAACCCACGTTATCAGGAACAATGTGAGTAATCCTAACCCGATACAGCGACTGAAAGCCTTGAGCCGTGAGGAGACTGACGCTATTGTTTGAGTTCGCGATCGCCTTATAACTGTTTTCAGTCTGATGCGGGGCAACAATGTCATAATATCAAATCCAATAGCATTGTCATTGCATCTTGGTGAGGGGGTAGAAGGGTAATGCTTTTAATGCTGCTGTACCAATAACTATGGGTATTATAGGCGAACAATAAAGCTGGACATGATCTGAGGGAAAGGATGAAAAGTTTTGAGTAATACCAAATCCGGTTTAATATCCCCTTTCTAATCCAGTCCGCGCAGGCGGACGCAAGTTTGCGTAGCAGCGATTTTAATCGCCATGACAACTCGGATAAGCTGTCAGGCATTTAAATTAGGTATTAGCAGCGAGCAAGATGTTTTATTTAATAACAATGAGATGTTCTGGATGACTCTAGCCTCCTCAGTCTATTATTAGGCATATCAGCCACCAGTTCGACATTGCCATCTGCATCAATCACCCATCCTTGAGCTTCCACAATAGAAGAGTGGTGAGAAATCAGGTTTTTCTCTGGATGTATTTCCTCTCTTGTCGATGGGAATTGCTGTCGATTCTCTGCAGGTCCCGTCTCTCCCAGATTTTCTTCATCCAAATTCAGAGAACGCAAATCTTGCCAAAGGGTTCGACCGCGTAAAATTTGGCTGGGGTCTTCGGGTAGTCCACCTCGTCCAGTCATGACAAAGGAATTTCCTGTTTCAGCGACACAACCTGTGGCAATTTGATTACTGGGTTGAGTAAAATTTTCCGGTAACTGAACTAATCCCCGATTCGGGTCAATCCCCTGAATATTTAAAGTCACCAGACCATTAAATTCTGGTCCTAAATCTGATGTGGCGGTGATATCGCTATCTGGGGTAAGTTCATCCCGAAACTGAATGCCAAAAATACCCTGAGCCGTAATACTAACACGACCGCCTCGACCTTGACGAGCATTAGCGGTGATATCACTATTATCGATCGCGACTAGAGTATTGGTATCGATTGTTATATTACCCCCATCACTGTTCTCTGTATTCGTCGTAATCCGACTATTGCGCCGCAGTAGCACATTCGATGCTTCGAGTCGAATATTTCCCCCTGTCCCCGCCACCGTAGCTGCACTAATTCCCCCTTGATTATCCAGCCAAATCGAATCGGCTGTGATATCCAAATTACCAGCAGCACCCGATGCTGTCCCCCTGACGCCAACTTCTGCGCCATCCCACACATTTAACTGTCCGGTTTGAATCTGCAAATCCCCAGCACCGCCTGCACCACTGGTATTGGCTTCAATCGCACTCGGTACGATACCATCCCCAATAATGCCAAAGGAGACTCGTTCGACAGCGGGAGCAACACCCGTCGCCCCACCCGCCACTGTGACTGATTCAGAAGCATTGATATTTAAGCTTCCGGCTGTACCTGCACTCCCTGTAGCGGCGGAAATTTGAGCGCCATCCCGCACACTTAAGCGGCGCGTGTTAATCATTAAATCTCCAGCGGGTGCTGTTCCCCTTTGTCCTGCTACGGTTAACAGCGATGACGAGGTAAACAAACCACTCAAAAACTGACCATCAGCAGAAACACCCCTCAATTCCACCGTATCGGCGTTAACCCGGAGATTTCCCCCTCGTCCCCCACCCGCCGCAGCAGCTGAGATTTGTGACCCATCAGCAACAATGAGTTGACCTGTATTCAGGATAAAATCACCAGCATCCCCTGCACCCAGAGTCGTTGTGAACAAACCGCCGGGAACAACAGCGTTGGCGGGGGTTCCTCTCAGTTCCACGAATTCAGCCGTTACAGTTAAATTCCCCCCTTGACCTTGACTCATCGCGCTAGGTGTGGTACTTAATGATGTACCCTCTAGCACTCGCAACTGATTCGCGGTAATTTGGAAATCCCCGGCGTTTCCTTTCGCCGTAGTTCCGGTCAGTAAGAGAGACCCACGGGTTAAATCTGCGAACTCTGAAACGTTTAAAATTAAGTCACCACCATTCCCCTCTGCAAAGGCTGTGGTGAGGAGAGTCGCGCCATTTTGTACAATCAATTGATTGGTTTCAAGGGTTAAATGTCCAGCATTACCCTCTCCACCACTAAAACTAAATAAACCATTACTCAAATTAAATGGGTCAAAGGTTCCGGATAGAAGCTGTTGTGCGAGTTGTGAAGGAGTTGTACCAATCACATCCACTCGGTTAGCTTGAATGGTCAAATCACCTCCTGCACCTGTACCAAATGTAGAGGTAGACGCAAAGGCACCTTGTTGCAGTTTCACCTGATTTGCCTGAATATCAATTCCGCCGCCGTTTATATCGCCGAAGGTTTCTGCCACTAGGTTTGAGCCTTGAGTCAGGGTGACTTGTCCCCCCTGCACCCGAATTTTGCCACCACCACCAGCACCTAAATCACTGGTATTGACGGCTGTAGCATTGCTTAAGTCAATATTGCCAAACTGTTGTATATCTGAATAGTCCAAGGCAAAACCTGTGGTTATAGGAGTCAGATTAACTCGTCCCGAACTCGCCACACTCCCCAATTCAATTCGCCCTTGCGCTGCTGTTATATTTGCTCCATTTAATGATAAATTTCCGCCCACAAGTGCCAAGGTTTGACCGGGGTTTACTGATAAGTTACTATTTGTTTGATGAATAATCGGCGACGGATTGGAACCAAACTGCAAGCCAATTGGTACATTAATGGTTAAAAGGGGCGGTGATTGGGGATTGGTGGTGCTGAATTCACTGCCATCAGGAAAGATAACACTGTTGGCGGTACTGGCTAAGAAAGAGCCACCGATATTGAGTTGAGCATTGGCACCAAATATAATTCCGTTGGGATTAATCAGCACTAGGTTAGCTGTGCCATCCGCACCAATGATGCCATCAATCAGGGATATCTTGTCACCCGTGACGCGGCTGATAATGGTTTCTATGTCTAGATTTGGGGTGTTTAGTTTAAAGACGGCTTGTGAATTTGTCGGAATAGAAAATTCATCAAAACTGTGTAAGAGAGAATTTCCGACTCTGATTCCTCCTTGAATTACACCATTGGTAACGTTGGTGTTGGTTGAAAAATTATCTGTGTCGGGGATTATTTCGGCATTGGTTGCGCTGATGAGGGTGAGAAGGGTGAGAAGGGTGAGGATAATATTGCTAGGAATCCAGAGGATATGATGTTTTTGTTTGGGAAAACAATAGTTCATGATTAGGTTATATCTGTGAAGAGGAACTGTTCCAGACGTAGCATGCTACGTCTCTACATCGGGGCGGGTTTAGTTACATCTGGGTGAGGTAAAAAATGATAATAGTAAAACCCGCCCCTACATAAAACTTTCTTTCTTACTCAATCACCAATTTTCATATAAAAATGATAAGGGGCGGCTCATGTTGGCAGCAAAGCCGAGAATTGCGCGATCGCGATGTTCATACAATACGTTACCGTCTGCATCAAATAAGAATGTGGCACCTCGCTGTGTCATATAGGCGGGATTTGGAACATAGGTTTTCCAATTGCCCAAAACTTCCACCATATTCCGTAGTCTCAAGGTAGCTAGTTCAAAGGGGCGCTGATATCCACTTCCCCCAGCGAATTGAAAAAATGAGCCTTTGAGAGGGGGTAAGGGTTTCGCTTTGATGATTTCCTCATCGCCAATCAGCTGAGGGGCGTTGCGATCGCCCCGATAACCGCGAAACACTTCAGCCAGTGTACCTGGGCTACCAATACCCGCACACATTAATAGTAAGTTGAGCCAAGCCGTTTGAGTGCTAGAAAGTCCAGGAAGTTTAAAATTCAACCCCGGATAAAGGTTAAGCTGACGATGCAATTGAGCCTCTGGATCAACAAACAACCACTCAGCCGGAAATCCGGTATAGTGACAAAACTGTTTTCCTGAATCGAGATTGCCAATCCCCACAGCGCGAATGGCGATTCCCTTAGCATGCAACTGTTCAGCCTCTCGCTGTAACCAGAAGGCGTATTCGAGGCTGTCAAAGTCACCAAGTTGAGAGCAAACGAGTACCAGGATGCGGGGGGTATTCTCGCAGTTTTCCAGGAGCGATCGCGTCATACCATCCCTGACTCGTTGGCGTTGAGTTTGATGAATAATAGCGTAGGGATTCATATTAGGCTAAAACTGTGATGAGTAAAGATTGTTGTGCTAATGATAACAATGACTGATATATAATCGGGCTTGACTGCTTCCTTTTCAGGTAAACTGCCACAACTATGAAAAAAATTCTAGAGAAATTAGTTCCTCTTGCTGCATTAGGTTTTTTGCTAGTATTGGTTTTTCAACCTCAAGCCTCTGTAATCCACGAAGCAGGAAATACAAATAAGCGGGTCATCGGGATATAAAATTTGCAAATAAAAGGTCGGGTGTTTGATGTTGAGTTCGTAGCCGGGAGTCTACGGATAAACCAAACAGTACAGACGTAGCATGCTACGTCTCTACATCGGGGCGGGTTTAGTTACAGATGGGTGCCGAGTTATTGTGCTAGAAACCCTGCTTATTGACAATATGCGTTTACCCTGCCAGCCCATCGAACCCGCCAGGTTAACTTGAGATTAATTATCGATTCACAAAACTTCCTAGTTTGACCGCAACTTCATCAAATCTTTACTTGACTCCTTGGCATTGACGGAATAAAGTAATCCATAGTATATTTTTCAGTTTACAGCACCATTTGAATTAAAGTCATGCAAAACATTTTCACAAAAATTGCCGTTACCGCTGCGACTTCGGCGGCTTTATCGATGGCGATCGCTCAACAAGCCCAAGCGATCTCGTTCAACTTTAATTGGCAGGGGGATACGGGTTATTCAGCAAAGGGGATGTTCAGCTACGACGAAACCACAGCTCCAACCATTATTTCTGAAAGTGGTGCTGGAGCGACGAACAACCTACAATCCTTAATGGTTTCTTTCTTCGATCCAGACAACAATCCGCTCCAGTCTTTTAATACGGTGACTGACGGAGTATCTGAATCTCCTTTTTTCAAATTTAATTTTGATACTTCGACTCAAACCCTGTTTGGTGCTTTTGATGTAGGAGGGGGTACGGGCGTAATCGGAGAACAATTCTTCTCGGGAGAGATTGGTAGCTTCTTGCAATTGCGTCAGGATGTAGATCAAATAGCCACTTCAATTCAATTAGATCGAAATTCTGGGGAGATTACAGTTAGTGCCAAAACATCAGTACCAGAGCCTGCTTCTGTTTTGGGTGTATTGGCATTCGGTGCAATGGGTGCCGGTTCAATCCTGAAGAAAAAGCAAGCGTAGAGCGTTCACAAATTGACAATGGATAATGAACAATGGATAATGACCTCTCCTTAAAAGAAGAGGATTGAAATTAAGGAAAATCTTTTTTAATTTCTTCGTAAACGAAGAGGTCTTAGACCCAATTAATCAATTGTCAATTATCA
>NZ_JAVKEW010000251.1:0-55146 GCF_040226375.1 Coleofasciculus sp. G2-EDA-02
ACTGGTACGGTTCGATACTCAGCGACTCAATAACCCGGAAATAGCTGGTATCGAGTATCAGCAGGGAGAGCTGTTTGGTTACGAAGTCCGCGAGTATCTGCTAACTAAGTGGAATCGCCAATGTGCTTACTGTGGAGCTTCTGGCGTTCCTTTGCAGATTGAACATATCCACCCTAAAGCTAAAGGTGGCAGTAATCGGGTTTCTAACCTGTGTTTGGCTTGTCAACCATGCAACGTGAAAAAAGGAACCCGACCGATTGAACAATTTTTGAAGAAAAAACCGGATATTTTACAGCGGATATTAGCTTTCGCCAAACGTCCCCAATTGGACGCGGCTGCCGTCAACTCCACCCGATGGGTACTGTATCATCAGCTAACAGCTACGGGTTTACCAGTTGAAACGGGGACAGGTGGAATGACAAAGTTCAACCGCACCCGCTTAGGTTTACCGAAAACCCATTGGCTTGATGCTGCAAGCGTAGGACAATCAACAAGAGAGAATTTAATAACTCGAAATATTAATCCCTTGGTAATCGAGGCAACGGGACATGGGAGGAGGCAAATGGCACAAATCAATAAATTTGGCTTCCCACGCCGAAAAAAAGATGGCAGTCATAGCGTGAGAACTCGCACCAAAGAGTTTCATGGATTTAAGACAGGCGATATTGTCCGCGCCATTGTCCCCACCGGGAAAAATCAAGGAACGCACATTGGGCGAGTGACAGTGAGAGCTGGTCGAGTCTTTGACTTGACTACAGCAAAAGGGAAACTGCAAAGCATCAACTGGAAGTATTTCGAGCCAATCTGGAAAGCTGACGGTTATACTTATGTCCACAAAGGAAAGAAATGTCCATTGATGCGAGCGATTAGAGGAATAGCGATCGCTTATTTGATAAACCGCGCCCTGATCCCCAAAGCTAACACCATCAAGAAAGCTAACCCCATAAATCCCGCGATCGGGTTACCATCGACTCCGGTTATCCAGGGAGAAACTTGACCCGAATACTGCACCAGTTGTCCCACATTAATGATGTAATAGCCCCAAACCAACCCCCCATGTAAACCAATGGGTAAACCCAAACGCCCTTGTCCTCGCTTTGCCCAAACTAAGGTTAATCCCAACAGCACTAACCCTGGAAATCCCGGTAACGTGCGAATAATTTCTGCGATGGGTTTGAGAAAATGCAGCGTAGCAAAAATTAGCGCATCTGCCCAAAGGGATAGTTTAGGAGAATAGTCTCGCTCCAACTCATCCAGTAACCAACCCCGAAATACTAACTCCTCTGCTAAGCCAATACCCAGAGCGCTAACCAATCCTTCTAAAATAATCCGCCCCAGTTGTTCCGGGGGAGGTTGAAAGTTTAGCCATCCTAATCCCCCCTCTAACGCAAACAAGCCTAGGGTAAAAACTAGACCAATACTTAACCCATTGAGCAAGTCTATCCCATTGCGCCGAGAGGAGTACAACCCATACTGTTTTAACAGTTGAGGTTCTCTATAAACTGAGCGCCCCCAAACTTTTAGTAGCCCGAGAAATTCCCCAAACAATAGCGCCATCGTTAGAATAGTAACTAGGTTTGGATCATCGACTAAAAGGTAGATTGGCGCAGCTAACGGTAACCAAAATAGCCCTAGGATAACAACAAACAAACCCAGCCGCACAGGTGCTGGGTATTGAGCTAATTTCGGGAGGTTCAGTCTCAAAATGTTCAGGGCTTAACTCTCCCTATTCATCCGGTTCAATCGTACTGGTTAAGCCATGATTCTTCAAGGTTTCACAGTAAAACTCGGCATGTTCCATAGCGCAGGTAATGACTAGAGCAATTCCTGAGTTGTGGGCTTCCATCATAATATTGACCGCTTGCGGCTGAGTCAAACTCGGTACCGTCTGTATCAAGGCTTGCACCACATATTCCATCGGGTTGAAATCATCATTGTGGAGCAAAACACGATAGCGAGGTGCGGGTTTCCGAACAGTTGATGTTGAACGCTTCTCAATCGTTTCCACAGACACGGCTAGGCTTCTCCCTCTCGTTCTAGTGTTTACAAAAAAATAGTTGCTGGGGTACAGTCCCCCATTTTAGCTTTTTCTTTATATTACTCAACAATTATCAGACCAATCACCCGATTTGGCGAGTAGAGATAGCCGAATCTTGACTCAATTCCACAATCCTTATAGTGTTGATGTATGACTAAATAACGTAAAATAATGCATAATCTGGCGTTCAACTACAACTCAGAAACCATAGGTAGCTGCTTAATCCTGCATGCAGACTGCTTCGATTGGCTGGCGCAGATGCCGGACAACAGCATTCATGGAGTCGTAATGCTTTTCTGTCTCAATTCGACGAACACCGGATGGTAATCCATTTAATGATGTTATTTTTAGTGAACGAACTCCGCGCCAAGAACGGGAGATTGCGAATCACCCTAGTTTAAAACCCCAGTCGTTTTTACGCCAAGTTGTTCATGCTGTTTTACCCTTAGGTGAAGGTATTCTGATTGACCCCTTTATGGGTTCAGGTTCGACAGTCGCCGCCGCAGAATCTGTAGGCGTTTGCTGTATCGGGATTGAGCGATATACAGACTATTATCAGATGAGTCGCACCGCCATTCCTCAGTTAGCGACGTTGAACGTGTCGCCGCATCTGCAAAAATCGACTGAGAAAGTTGATGTGCAAATATCCGCTGATTCTCAAAAACACCAGCAGTTAACGCTTGGGTAATCCCTGACTTTTCACGAGAAATCACGAAACCTGCCTATCAGGGCGGGTTTAGTCGCATCTGGGTACAACCGAAGAGATAGTAGTGAAACCCGCCCCTACACCTTTACATAGTGATCCTATTTCTTAACGCTTACGCTATATTAGTTAACGTTACTTAACATTATCGAGAACCATGCAGGCGACCCCCGTTGCAGCAACAGCAACCATTCCTGGCATCTACTGGCAATGGCGAGGACAGTCGATTTACTACGTCAAAGCGGGTGAGAGGCGATCGCAACACCCCCCTCTGTTACTTATCCATGGATTTGGTGCATCGACGGATCACTGGCGCAAGAATATTGCTGAACTCCAAAAAGACTTTGAAGTTTGGGCAATTGATTTATTAGGGTTTGGACGATCGGCTAAACCGGACTGGCAATATAGTGGTGATTTGTGGCGAGACCAGTTGCATGATTTTATCACCCAGGTGATTGGTCAGCCTGTGGTGTTGGCAGGAAACTCTTTAGGTGGCTATTGTGCGCTATGTGTCGCGGCGCAACGTCCTGATTCTGCGGCGGGAGTGGTATTGCTTAATAGTGCGGGTCCTTTTACCGATACGAAGGTTCCAGAGTCCGCGAATTCAGGGCGAAAGGGGTTTAAGAGCATGACGCGAAGTCTCCTATTGCAACCCTGGGCGAGTTTCCTATTGTTTCAGTACCTGCGGCGACGGGCAATTATTCGCAGAACCCTCAAGCAAGTCTATTTAGATCACAGCGCTATTACTGACCAACTGGTAGAGGATATCTATCGCCCCTCGTGCGATCGCGGAGCGCATAAAGTCTTTGCTTCAGTCTTCAAATCGCCCCAAGGGGAAAAAATCGATGTGCTGCTTGCCAGTTTACGCTGTCCCCTCTTACTCTTATGGGGAGAAAGTGATCCCTGGATGAATGCCAAAGAACGGGGAGCAAAGTTTCGTCAGTATTATCCTCAACTGACAGAATACTATCTCCAAGCCGGTCATTGTCCCCATGATGAGGTTCCCGACCAAGTGAATGAACGATTAAAGTCTTGGGTGATTAAAAATTGCTAAAGATTTTGTCATTCGTCAGGGAACAGTAAATTCATAATTCCTATTTAATACTGGTTCAGCCATGAAAAATCTCTGACGCCAAAATTAACAATAAACGCAACGTTTAAATTTTCCATCGATTTAACTAAATAGAGAATCTCTTCAATCGGTGTTGATTCGTAATGATTAAATAAAATAGCCAAGCGTCTTTCAAGGTCAGGGCGAATCAACTGGGGAGACAATAGGACAATTTTGAGCAGTAAAACTGTCATTTTTAGAGAACCCAGATTATCGACTAAATCACAAAACCAATAATGTTGGGGTTTTTCCCTACTTTCCACAACGAGCAAATCAAATAACTGGCTGCATGTTTTTCCAATCAAAGAAGTGTCAACTTTATGATTGTTACATTCAGTTAGCGTATTCGTTAGGTGTTTATTCAATAATCGATAAAAGTTGTGTTGCCCATAGCTCGGATCGATCGACGTAACTAGATACTGATATAAATTTTCTTTAAACAGGGAATAAGATGGAGTTCGGCAAGTTTGGTGAAGAAAGTCTTGAGCCAACTCACGGTACGTATATGAATTTTCAGCTTTTCCGCCAAACTGTTGCAGTGCTAGATACAATTCCTCATCATTCAATAGAGTGGGATTGTTCATCAATTGCTCTCTATTTGTAGCTGAGGATGTAGTTCCCTCAACTAGATAAGTAGCGTACTGCAAAAGTTCGTCCTCTAATCGTTGCTGTTTTTCCCCTTGCAGTTTTTTGATGGTTTGCTGGGTTTCCTCGGAACAGCCTTGACTCAATAAACAATAAGAGAATAAGAAGGGATAATGACCAATTAAGTGAGCTAACTTTTTCGGTTTCGGTGTAGAATCCTCCTCTCCCTTTGCTGAATCATCGACTACTTCACCCAGAGATTCTAAGACTCGATACTCTTCCAAGTCGATCAAACTTGGTACTGAATCATCGACTACTTTCACAAGACGTTTTAAAGTGCGATATTCTTCGGAGTCGATAAAGGTTTTCACGAGTTGTCGCAAGCGGCTAGAGGTAGGCTGGTAGGAGCTTTGGAACAGACCCAGTAAATGTGCGATCGCGACATTTTGTTTAGGCGTCATTTGCCAACGGTTCACCAGGATGTGACAGCAGCGATAGAGAATATTTTTAAACTTTTCTTCAGCCTGTTTAGACGCCGTGATTACGTAGAGTGCTGCTAAAATTGTCGGTTCAGGATAGCCATTACCATGGATGAACAATTGACGGAAACGCTCAATCAACTGAGCCGGAGACTCCCGTTGTACACAGTCGATTAAGTGATTGTAGATGAGTTCTACTTCCACACTAGAGAGGATGTCTAAGTCCGGCTTATCCGCCTTGTTATCCGTTTTCAGAACGTAAACAGGTTGAGGTAGATTAGGAAAGTTCTGCTGAACCCACTGTTGATTAAAGACAGACTGGTAAATCTGGTTATAGACTCGTAATTTGCCATTTTGCTTGACCACTACTCCGGTCAACCGCAATTCCATTTTTGAGCGACTTTCATCAGCCGCGATTTGTCCACGTTGTAAAATTTGCTGATAGAGATCAATAATTTCCGGATTACTCTGTCCACCTTTGCTCAAGCGATTGTGGATAGTTCTTAAATGTTCAGGTTCATCAAAAGCCTCCCAATTTTTAATCACTTGATTTTGAATCAGTTGTTCTACCCAATCTGAGATTTTAGCTTGAACATTTCTGGCGGGATAAAGTCTCTGTAGCAGGCTAGGTTGTCGCGTCTCCCAGGTTTTATTTAAACCTTGCTTCTCGACATATTGATGGACTAATTTACATAGCTTTTGAGTGAGAAAAGGTTGACCTCCTGTCCAAGTTAAAATTTCTTGGATAATCACATCAGGATGACTGACTTTTCCCACTAATCCCTGCACCAAGGGGTGAACGTCTTCTAGCTGAAAACCCGAAAGTTCAATGGCTTGACCGATATTGAATGGAGTGCTGCGGTATTTATCTTGAATTAGATCTGAAGGTGTGGCGACACCGAGGAGAGCAAAGGCGAGGCGTTTATAGTTGGGATTGTTGCTGCGCTGATTATAGCAGGATTTGATCGAGGCAAAAAAATCATCAACGGGGAAGTGTAAGCGGAGAACGCTATCGATTTCATCAAAAAAAATCACCAAATTATGAGGAATTGCTCGGAGTAAAACCTCATCGATAAACGTTCTAAAACGTTGCACAATAGAAAGAGTCTGGCGAGTAGACCACCAGGTTTCCAATTCACCAGCATCCATGAGATCGAAGCTGCTGGCTAAGGTGTAAACAATCCCGGCATACCACTGTTCTAGAGTAATATTTTGGCATCCGATCGCACTCAAGTCAACCGCCGTGCAAGCAAACCCCACCTGGTTCAGGCGCTGCATTGTGCGAACCCGTAAGCTCGATTTTCCCATCTGGCGAGCGTTAAGGACATAACAAAACTCGCCGGCTTTGAGCGCTTCGTAGAGTTGATTGTCAGCTTGTCGAACGACGTAAGTGGGAGCATCAATGGGTAGACAACCCCCAACTTGATACTCATAGACTGAGTTTTGGACGGCAATCATGGGACGCACCTGGGGTGTCGGTGAAAATACGGAATTTACCTCTGACAGGATTGTATCCTAAATTGTTCTATTTCCCAGAACTGATAACTTATACACCACACTCAATGAATTAACTTTATGAAATCTTCATAATAACCAGATAATTTGGGGATTAGTGTGAAGACTTTATAAACTAGTCCCTTATGTATCAACTAACACCTAATTGCATGATACAAGTCTATAAGAATACAAATCTATAATACTTCTAGCTCAAAACCGAGTGTACCAAACCTATAAAACCTGGGCAACTGCATCTCAAAAGACACCAACCCTCCTGGTTACAGGGGGAGCCGGATATATCGGCTCTCATACCGTGCAAGCCTTAAAGGAGGCGGGTTATCAGGTTGTTATTTTGGATAATCTAACCTGCGGACATCGAGATTTCGTGACCAATGTTTTGCAGGTTCCCTTAATTGAGGGGAGTATCAGCGATCGCGCCTTACTTGATCGGGTATTTGCCACTCACTCTATCACAGGGGTTATCCACTTTGCCGCCTGTGCCTATGTGGGGGAATCCTTCACCAACCCAGCCAAGTATTACCGTAACAATGTGGCGGGAACCCTGACGCTCTTGGAGGCGATGGTGGCGGCTTCGGTGAAAAAGTTAGTCTTTTCATCCACTTGTGCCACTTATGGCATCCCGCAGTCATTACCCATTACGGAAGAACAACCACAAAATCCCATCAATCCCTACGGTAGTAGTAAATTGATGGTCGAGAAAATGCTGGCTGATTTTGAGGCGGCTTATGGGTTAAAGTATATCTGTTTCCGCTTCTTCAATGCCGCTGGGGCAGATCCGGCGGGACGCTTGGGAGAAGATCATACTCCAGAACCCCACCTGATTCCCTCCGTGTTGTTTAGCGCCCTCGGTTGGCGAGAATCCATTTCCGTGTTTGGCACCGATTATCCCACCCCAGATGGTACTTGTATTCGAGACTATGTTCATGTTAGCGATATCGCCCAGGCGCACTTGCTAGGATTAGCTCGACTATTGCAAACTGATGAAAGTGAAATTTTTAACCTGGGTAGTGGCAAAGGTTTCTCCGTCAAACAAGTGATTGAAACCGCCCAGACAGTAACTCAACAACCAATCCCCGTGATCGAATGCCCTCGCCGCCCTGGAGATCCCCCTGTGCTAGTCAGCACTGGAGAAAAAGCCAAGCAGGTTTTAGGTTGGCAGCCCCTATACCCAGAGCTTAAGGATATGATCACCCATGCTTGGCATTGGCATCAACAACGCCACGGTTGGCGAGCGAAACAAATGGTTCAGCCTTGCCTTAGCGCATCTGGGGCATATTTATAGTTTCAGCAGCAACCCAAAAATTTATGATCACCCCGAACCGCGATCGCGTAGCTTCTACCTTACCCCTGGTTTCGGTTATTATTCCAGCTTATAACGCCGAAGCCTTTATTGAGAAGACACTAAAATCCGTTCTATCTCAGACGTATCAGAACCTGGAGGTTTTAGTCGTCGATGATGGTTCCCAAGACAGAACCCCTGAGATTATTAAATCCATTGCACAACAAGATAAACGGGTAGTCTTGTTGCAACAGAAAAATGCCGGAGTCGCCGCCGCCCGGAATTTAGGCATTGAAAAGTCTCAAGGAGAATTCATTGCTCCCATTGATGCGGATGATATTTGGTATCCCGAAAATATTGAAAAGCAAGTCCAATGTTTTCTTGAATCCGATCCCTCGGTAGGATTAGTCTATTCTTGGTCTGTGGATATTGATCAAGATGATGTCCCCACGGGTATATTTCGTGCCGCCAAAATTGAGGGAGAGGTTTACGTCACCCTAGTCGGTCACAATTTTATCGGCAATGCGAGCGCCTCCATGATTCGTCGAGATTGTTTACAGCAAGTTGGAGGATATAACTGCCAATTGAAAGAACAGGCGGCTCAAGGATGTGAAGATTGGGATATTTATCTGAGAATCGCTGAAGTTTGTCAATTTCGCGTTGTCCCAGACTTTCTGATTGGTTATCGCAAAATTACCAACAGTATGTCCCGTGATTCTACTCAAATGGCAAAGTCACACCATTTAGTAATGCAAGCTGTACGACAAAGACATCCCGAAATACCCACAGCTCTCTATGGATTTTCGAGTAGCAGTTTATATATTTACTTTGCCCATCAAAGTCATTATTTTAAAGACCATCAAACAACTCTATTTTGGCTAGGGCAAGCAATAAAATCAGATTTCGTCACACCCTACTTACGGCTGGGGTTTTATTTATTGGCTCTCCAAAGCATTTTAGGGTTAGTCCTTCAGCTTGTGAGAGCGAAAGTGGGGGTTGCGGAAAACCAGTCGTTCAAGTCAAAAGAGATAAAAAATAGAATGACTCTTGATGACATAAAACGCAAAGAAAGGGCGATCAAGCTCAAGGTCTTAGTTGGCGATGCCTTTCACTATTTCATTCCTAAGCTTACCCAAGCTCCGAAACTTAAGCTGAAGTATGAAACAATTAAAAAGTCAGTATTGAATTAAAAAGGTATTTTTTGGGATCAAGTGACTACTGAAGAACATCGATTGAAGAGGAAAAAATTATTAAAAGGCTGCTCCTACTGCTAAAAATTTACCCTTGGGCAATTCCGGCAATTGTTACCCTGGGAATTTTATCTTCAGTTTCGGAAGGATTGGGGGTTAGCTTGTTCATTCCTTTTCTACAGAACTTGTCTCAAACCTCCAACCCAACAGTCAGTGACAATGCTTTAATCGGCTTTCTAAACCAAGTCCTCAGTACCGTTCCTACCAGTCAGCGCCTAGTCGTTATTCCCCTATTTATCTTTGGCGCTATTGTAATGAAAAATGGCTTAACCTACGGTAACTCGGTTCTCTTGGCATGGTTAAATTCGCGCATCAGTCATCGGTTGCGCTCTCGTATTTTCGATCAGTTATTAAGCGTCAGCTACAGCTTCTTAGAAACCAAAGATTCTGGCAAATTACTCAATACATTGGCAACTGAGACATGGCGCACCAGTGAAGCACTAGGGGTATTGGTCAACCTGATCGTAAGTTCCTGTACTACCTTTGTCTATGTCACCTTACTCCTGCTAATTTCCTGGCAGTTGACGCTATTAGTGGGCGGGATCATGCTTTTGATTTCCCTAATTATCCAGTTTGTGACGCGCCAGTCCAAAGTTTTGGGACAAAAGGCAGTACAAGTGAATGCCGCCCTGGGAAGACGAATGTATGAAGGGTTGGCAGGGATGAGAACCATTAGAGCATTTGGACAAGAACCTTACGAGCAAAAGCAGTTTGATCAGGCGTCTGAGCAAGTCCGTAATATCTTTATGAAGCTCGATACTCTATCGGCGTCAGTGAATCCCCTCTATGAGGTGCTTTCGGCATTGCTCGTGTTGAGCATTATGGTGATTGCGTTGCTGCAAGATAGAACTGCATTACCTACCCTGCTGACCTTTCTGTTCATTCTTTACCGACTCCAGCCGCAGATGCAACTGCTCGGTGGCAATCGCGTTAAGTTGCTGATGTTAGCGAGTTCAGTGGATGATGTAATGTACTTTCTGGAACCCTCGGACAAGCCCTACATCCGCTCTGGCAATCTGACGTTTTCCGGGTTGCAGCAGGCTATTTCCTTAGACTCCGTTAGCTTCCGCTACAATCCCCACGATAAACCAGCATTACATAATATCTCCATCTCAATTCCCCGTGGAAAAACCACCGCTTTTGTGGGTCCTTCCGGTGCGGGGAAGTCTACCCTAGTTAACCTAATTTGCCGTTTTTATGAGGTTACTGAAGGCGAAATTTATGTAGACAATCACCCCTTAAAAGAATTAGATTTACCATCTTGGCGTCGTCATCTGGCAATCGTCAGTCAGGACATTTATATTTTCAGTAATACCATCAGGGAGAACATTGCCTATGGTCGCTTAGACGCAACAGAAGCAGAGGTAATTGCCGCCGCCAAACAAGCCAATGCCCATGAGTTTATCATGCAACTCCCTCAGGGCTACGAGACCAAAGTTGGCGATCGAGGAATTCGGCTCTCCGGGGGTCAGCGACAGCGCATCGCCCTTGCCCGTGCGATTATCCGGAATCCAGAAATTCTGATTCTAGATGAAGCAACCAACGCCCTAGACACGATTTCAGAACACTTAATTCAAGAAGCGCTGAATACCTTTAGCCATAACCGTACCGTCATTGTCATCGCCCATCGCCTGTCCACTATCGAAAAAGCTGACCAGATTATTGTGATGGAGAATGGACAGGTGGTTGAGTTGGGGAATCTCCAGCAGCTTCTCCAACTCAACGGACTCTTTGCCAAACTCCACCGACTGCAATATCACCATTCTCCAGCTTGACCCTCAAACCAGACTCATGTCCTACTCCATCATTGATTTGGAAGTCACTCAACCCCTACCCACCCTCCACACAAAGGAGGACGAAACGGGTATCGCTTTGGTACTGCGCCGTAAAGACAGACCCATCGGTTTGGTGATGCAAGAACTCCCGCCAAACAGCGTAATGACTCCCGAAGATTTAGCGCCACTCCTGAGTCGGGAAATTGGCACAAAGCTGCTTCAGGAAAGTATCCGAGAGGAGTTGGTTTCTCCTGGGAATTCAGAGCAGTTTCCCTCCCTAACAGTGGCGATTTGTACGAAAGACCGTCCCGATAATGTGGCAAGATGTCTGGAGTCTTTACTTAAGCTACAACTATCAGACGGTTCTCCTCGTTTTGAAATTTTAGTGGTGGATAATGCACCGTCTGATGAGCGCACCAAAGATTTAATTGACACATTACCGACCGTGTGCTATACCAGGGAACCGAAAGCCGGTCTAGATTTTGCTCGCAATCGTGCTTTGCAAGAGGCGACGGGCGAACTTCTGGCATACCTTGATGATGATGTAATTGTAGACCGTCAATGGTTCAATGGACTGGTAGAAGCTTGGGCAGAAAATCCCGATGCGGGTGGGTTTACTGGGTTGGTTCTGCCTTATGAGTTGGTCACAGAGGCACAAATTCTGTTTGAAAAAAGGGGCGGATTTCGGCGCGGTTTTGAGAAAATCCGCCATGGACAAATTTTACCCGGCAATCCCCTCTATCCCTGTGGAGCCGGAATTTTTGGTGCGGGATGCAACATGGCGTTTCGCCGGGAGGTTTTACTCAAACTGGGTGGCTTTGATGAGGCGTTAGATACAGGCGCACCGCTTCCAGGTGGCGGGGATTTGGATATCTTTTACCGCGTAGTTCGGGCAGGATATCCTTTAGTGTACGAACCTCAATACCTGGTGTTTCACCAACACCGTCGGGAACTGGCAAAACTCCGCCATCAGTATTGGACGTGGGGGTTAGGTTTTATGGCATTTGTGGTTAAGTCTTACCAGCAAGACATCTCCATGGGTTTAAGATTTCGCTTATTGGTCGGATGGTGGTTTCAAGACCAATTGCGCCAGTTTGCAGAGAGTTTGATAGGGCTTCATCCTTTACCGCCGGGAATGATTCTCGCCGAACTCTGGGGTGGTGTTGTGGGACTGTTGGGAGAATATCCTCGTTCACAGAGGCGTATTGAGCAGATTAAGCAGCAATTTATCAAATTATCCGGTAATGATCCCAATGAGCTATGAGTGAGCAACATCCTTATCGAGCAACAATTTTACCGATACCAGAGGGAGAACAGCGCCCTTTGTGGTCGGTGATGATTCCTAGTTATAATTGTGCTGAATATCTGCGGGAAACCTTGGCAAGTGTGTTGGCTCAAGACCCAGGATCAGAGGTGATGGAGATTGAGGTGATTGATGACCATTCTACCCAGGATGATCCAGAAGCGGTAGTAAAGGAACTGGGTCAAGGTCGAGTGCATTTTTACAGACAACCAGAAAATGTTGGCTATATCCGCAATTTTGAAACCTGCTTAGAGCGATCGCGTGGTAAGTTAATCCACATCCTCCATGGTGACGATTATGTGCGGCATGGCTTCTATTGTAAACTTCAAAGGGCTTTTGAGGAAAATTCAGACATTGGTGCGGCGTTCTGTCGCCATATTTATATGGACGAATACGGACACTGGCAAAGCATTTCCCACCTCGAAAAACCGGAAAGTGGCATTGTACCGAATTGGTTAGAACAGATTGCTGCCGGACAACGGATAACCACACCCTCAATCGTGGTTAAGCGGGATGTTTACGAAAAACTGGGTGGGTTTGACCGCCGTTTTTCATGCTGCGGGGAGGACTGGGAAATGTGGGTGAGAATAGCGACGGAGTACCCTATTTGGTTTGAAGTTGAGCCTCTGGCTGTCTATCGAGTCAAGCGACTGGGTTCGCTAACGGAACGTTCTGTCAAAACCAACAAGCTGGTTCAAGATATGCGTAAAGCGGTAGAAATTATAGAATCCTATCTACCTGACTATCTGCCGCCTACCGTCGCTTACAAATTGACCAGTCAGGCGAGAGAAACTTATGCGGGTTGGGCAGTAGAAACGGCAGGAAATCTCCTCGCTACTGGCAATCTAGACGCCACTGTATCCCAACTTCAAGAAGCACTCAAGTGCAGTCGTTCTGCCAGAATTTGGCGCTGGATGATTCGTGTGCTTTGCTTTGAAGGAATCAGCTTGCTGGGGCGCAAATGCCGTTCAATGTTGACATTGAATCGTGAAAACGTCGTCAGTTGCCAGGATGTTACCGGAAATTAATCACAAGTGAATTAAGCAGTAGATTGTATGAGTACGTTTATTCCTTGGAAAATTTTCCACCTTGAGTTAAGTGAAGTCATCCCAGCATTATCGGCTGAACCGGACTATCAGGGACTGTATCTAGTGTTTTGGTGGCATGGCATTCCCCTGGGCGATCGCGCGATTTCAGTTGACCAGTTACCGATGAGTGCTACGGAACTGACCAATCTAATTGTACAAACGATTACACCTGCCGTTGGCGATCGGCTTTTGCCTCAAGGGTTTAAAGCGGCGCTATCGGAGCATCCCGTACACCAGCCGCCAGCTATACCCCCAGATTTTTATACTTTATTAGCATTAGACTGCCCTCTAGAGAGACTTGATGAATGTTTATCAAAAGAATCTGACGGTGAAACGGTTTCCGTTGTAATTTGTACCCGAGACCGTCCAGAGCAATTAGAAAAATGTTTGCGATCGCTCCAAAGTTTATCACAGCCTCCCCAGGAAATTATTGTCGTAGACAACGCACCCGCTACAGAGGCAACAAGGGAAGTGGTTTCCCAAATACCTGGTGTTCGCTACATACTAGAACCGCGTCCGGGTCTGAGTGTAGCGCGTAATACAGGCATTCGCCACAGTACAGGAACGATTATTGCGTTCACTGATGATGATGTCGCCGTTCATCCGAACTGGATTCGTCGAATTCAGCAAGGCTTTGAGAATCCTCAAGTAATGGCGGTGACGGGATTAGTCTTACCCGGAGAACTTGAAACCGAATCTCAATTAACCTTTGAAACGGGTCACGGAAACTTTAGTTGGGGATACCGAAAGCGCATCTTTGATCAACATTTTTTTGAGTCAATTCAACCTCTGGGTGTTCCCGTATGGCGCATCGGTGCAGGTGCTAATATGGCGTTTCGTCGCCATATTTTTGATCAAGTTGGCAACTTTGATGAACGCTTAGGGGCGGGAGCATCTGGCTGTAGTGAGGATTCGGAATTTTGGTATCGAGTCTTAGCTGAAGGTTGGCTTTGTCGTTACGAACCAACAGCAGTGGTTTTCCACTACCACCGCAAAGAACTTGAGCGTTATAAACAGCAGATGTATCAATACATGCGGGGACATGTTGTTGCTCTGTTAGTTCAATTCGCCCGATATGGACATTGGGGGAACTTGATTCGCTTATTTGTCATTTTACCGGGATATTACGCCAAGGTATTATTAGGCGGTATCCTCAGAGGCTTTAGTTCCAGGCACAAAACCTTAGTCACAGAAATTTTAGGGTGCTTAGCCGGAATCAAGTTTTATTTACAAAATCGAGTCCAAGTGTGAAAGGGGCAAAGCTTTTTTTAGTTTCATTGAGGCTTACTCTAGATTAGGCTCTTTACAGAAAATCATAAGTATCAACCCCTCACCCATGACAAATAAAGCACCACTCAATCATTTTTTATCGAAAAATCCTTTTTCCCGTCCCCTAACTCAGGGCTTTTTTTACAGAGAAAAAATGCGTGCTATTCATCGCATTGCTCCAGAGCAAAATTTTAGAGAAATTCTCGAAGTCGGTGGGGGTCAGAGTGGTCTCACGGCTCTGTTATACCCCCAAGCAAAAGTCACCAACCTGGATCTTAATACTGAATATTCCCAAGCGCCCTGCAATCAACAAGAACGAGTCCGCTTTGTTTGTGGAGACGCAACGGGGCTACCTTTCAACGATGATTCATTTGATGCTGTCACTATGTTTGATGTTTTAGAACATATTCCGCAGCACGAAAAAGCTGTATCAGAGGCACGGCGAGTGCTGCGAACAGGTGGTTTTCTCTTAGTCAGCACTCCCAACGAAAATTGGCGGTTTCCTTACTATGGATTTATGAAACCTATCTGCCCTAGTGATACTGATGTCATGGCTGAATGGGGACATGTACGCCGTGGCTACACGTTAGATGAACTGAAGAATCTGATTGGTTTACCCTGTCAAAGCTATGCTACTTTTATTAATCCAGTCACTGTGATTTGCCATGATATCGCCTTCTCTCATTTATCACCTCTTAATCGTGAGTTCCTTTGCGCCTTACTCAGTCCCATTACTTGGTTAAGTTACGTCCAACACAAGCCTGAAGCTAAAGGTACAGAAACTGCATCTGCTTGGCAGAACGGGGCAGAGTTGATTTAAAAAATTATAACCTTTAATTAAGTATTATTGCCATCAATGGTGTCTATCTATTTGTATGAAATTTACGCCCAACATACTCCGCTTTTTAATCATTGCCTTATTAGTTCTGGGTATATTCTTTCGCTTCGCCAATCTCGATCAAAAAATTTACTGGCATGATGAAACTTACACATCTTTACGGCTTTCTGGTTACTCCCTTAAGGAATTAACTCAGGGTGTCTTTACAGGTGAGGTAATTAGCATCGAAGAGTTGCATAAGTACCAACGGATTAATTCTGAACGGGGTGTCGTTGATACAGTCAAACGCCTTGCCGAAGAAGATCCCCAACACCCCCCTCTTTATTACGCCATGGCACGATTATGGGTGCAGGGATTCGGTGACTCAATAACCGGGATAAGAAGTTTATCTGCTGTCATTAGTTTGCTCATTTTTCCCAGTGCCTACTGGTTGTGCCGAGAGTTATTCAAGTCATCGTTAACAGCCTGGATAGCCGTTGCTCTAATCGCCCTATCACCTTTTCATGTATTATATGCTCAAGAAGCACGGCAGTATAGTTTATGGACAGTTACCATTTTGTTATCCAGTGCAGCGCTACTTAGAGCCATAAAATGTCAGACTAAGCAAAGTTGGATAATTTATGGAGTCACCCTATCTCTGGCACTCTACTCTCATTCAATTTCCTTATTGGTTGTGCTAGCATACGGTGTCTATGTCTTTCTCATTGAAGGATTTCGCCTCAGTCGAAATCTGATGGCTTATTGGGTAAGTACCCTATTAGCAGTTCTTTCTTTTGTGCCGTGGTTGATTAATTTACGTAATACCAATGGGGTAAGCTGGACAGCAAAAGAAGTATCTGGGTCATTTTTAGTCAAAAATTGGCTGGGGGATTTGACGCGAATTTTCTTTGATTTCCAAAAAGTCGATAATCCTTTAATTATTGTCGCTCCGCCTGTTTTAATCTTAATTGGATATTCAGTTTACTTTTTAGTGAAAAAATTAGATCGGAAAATCTGGTTATTTTTATTGGCATTAGGTGGAATTCCATTACTGCTGCTATTACTACCCGACTTAATCTTTGGCGGACGCAGAACTACAGTCAATCGTTATTTAATTCCGACTTATTTATCGGTGCAATTGGCTGTAGGTTATCTTCTTAGTACGAAGATTACCTCGATTCATCTTTTTCAACAGAAATTTTGGAAAGTAATAACAGCAATGCTGATTTCAATAGAAATTATTTCTTGTGCCATAAATTTGCCGCAAAAAACAGCATGGAACAAGGAATTCAGTAACGATAATCTCCCAATAGCTTTCATTATTAACAAAAAAAATCATCCTCTTTTAATTAGTAGTACAGACTACTACCTAAATCCTGGTGAATTATTTTCTATCAGCTATTTGCTTGATGCTAAAGTTAAATTGCTATTACTGGTTGAGCCAAACACACCCAATATTCCTAATGATTACACAGATATTTTTTTATTTAACACGTCTCAAGTATTAGCCAAGGAGATTGAACAAAAATACGATTATAATGTAAAGCGTTTTAATCAGTATAGGGGGTTATGGCATTTGAAAAAGTAGTTTTATGTTTGTTATATTTTTTTGATAGTTAATGAAAGAGGATCAGAAATGAACAATACCCATGAAAAAAGCTATTGAAAGAAATATTTACCCAAAATGTACAGCGCTGGACATAGAATTAAATTAATCTTGCCGACGAATTAAGCTAATTTTAGAGTTAATAGGTGAAGTTAATTATGCAACCAATTTAGTAAAAAAATAATTAAGGAGATAGTCTTGTATAAATCATATATTGATAACTTGATACACAAAATAAACTTAAGACTTTTAGGATTCATCTCAATTTTGAGAAAAGTTTTCCAAAACAAGATAGTTAGATTTCTTTTTTGCGGTGGGATCACAGCCGCTTTCAACGTTATACTTATTTATATCCTAATCGAGGGGTTAGGACTTAATACACCTG
This sequence comes from Coleofasciculus sp. G2-EDA-02, assembly GCF_040226375.1. Lineage (NCBI taxonomy): Bacteria > Bacillati > Cyanobacteriota > Cyanophyceae > Coleofasciculales > Coleofasciculaceae > Coleofasciculus > Coleofasciculus sp. G2-EDA-02. Next base: position 17,207 of record NZ_JAVKEW010000251.1, read on the forward strand.
TTCTGCGTAATTTTGCCAATGTCTTAGCTATTGAAGTTTCATTGATATTCACTTTCTTTGTCTATAAGATTTGGGTTTGGTCAGGAGGAACTTGGAGACTTAGAGACGTTTTAGGTAGAGAAATTCCTCTGTTTCATATTTCATCAGGGATTGCTATAAGTCTTCGCAGTTTTCTAATTTTTCCTATAGTAGATTGGTTAGGCGTTCATTATGTAATTAACACTTTAATGGGAATTCTCATCGGATCAATATTAAATTACTTCGCTTGTGATAAAATAATTTTTAAAAAGTAATTATAAACGCCGACCTAATTCTTACAAGTTTTATGGGGCGCACTAAAACTTGGTGTTCACTGCCATCATAGTCTAAACTCCAGTTGGTTACGGCGAGCGCACCCAGGCTGATTAATACACTCAACACAGACTGATATCCTTCCTCGTAGTCTAAACTCCAGTGATGAACATCCAGCCCAAACCCGCGATCGCATTACTGCATTGGGGCGATCTAATTGAAGACTTTCTCGACAGTATTGGCATCTCCTTTGAGGGATTCTGTCAGGAAATGACAGGGGGCTGGATGTTCGGCTACATAGATGCCTTGCGATTGGCTGGCGTGCGGACGGTATTATTCTGCATTTCAGCCCAGGTTAATACACCGACACGCTATACCCATTTCCCAACAGGTGCGACGATCTGTGTACTGCCTGCCCCTAAAAGCTATCGCGCCATTCACCGCCCCATGGTTCGAGGTGTGAGTTACCTGTTATCAGCCGTACTGCGAGACATTGCCCCTTACCTAGCCACGCCCTTGAGGATACTCGCCCACGAACTACGCCAGGAAGGCTGTCAGGCGATTTTATGTCAAGAATACGAATATGCTCGCTTTGATATGTGTGTACTGTTAGGGCAATTAATCGGCTTACCCGTATTTGCCACGTTTCAGGGGGGAGACTTCCAGATGAGTCGCCTGGAACGTCCCCTGCGTCCATTCTCCATGCAAGCTTGCGCTGGTTTAATTGTCGCCACCCAGACTGAAGTCCAGCGAGTGCAGTCTCGGTATGGTGTACCTTCGAGCAAGATAGCCCAGATTTTCAACCCCTTAGACCTGAGTATATGGGATGAGAGCGATCGCGTGACCACCAGAGCAACCCTAGGAATCCCACCAGAGGCTGAGGTGGTGGTTTGGCATGGGCGAATTGACCTGCGTCGTAAGGGACTCGATATCCTAACCACGGCTTGGGAACAGGTTTGTCACCACCGCCGAGAACGGGACTTGCGGCTACTGCTGGTTGGCACGGGTAGCGATGCGGATCAACTGCGTCAACGGATTTCACAAATGCACTTACCCGGTGTAATTTGGATCAATGAGTACATCCTTGACCGCACGGCTATCCGTAACTATCTGGCTGCAGCTGACCTCTACACTCTCCCCTCTCGCCATGAAGGTTTCCCCGTTGCCCCTCTAGAAGCCATGGCTTGTGGTTTACCCGTCGTGGCTACTGATGCGCCTGGTGTACCTGATATTCTGGAGAATGGTGAGTTATCAGGGGGACTGATTGTCCCTCGCGAAGACGCAACCGCCCTAGCACTGGCTCTGGGTCGAGTTCTCGATGATCCAGCTTGGCGGTGTGAGTTAGGGAAACATGCCCGACATCGAGTAGAAACTAGCTTTTCTCTAGAGGCAGTAGGCAAGCAATTGCGCGATTTCCTTTTTAGTGATAGCTCAAACCTATCCTAAATGCGATGCTTCCCAGAGAAGGGCGGGTTTAGTTCAGTTATCCGTGTGTAGCCATGAGTTATCTGTAAAACCCGCCCCTACACCCCTGCTTCCCTATCCCTTGTGACTAAAGAGTCGGAAATACAGACTGACAAAAAACTCTTTAATCGGAAAGGCTAAAAACGTTAGCGGATTAATCGTGACGATAATATTCCGGACATCTCGAACCGCTAAGTTGATAATTTGTTGTGCCACCCAATCAGCAGACATGACGCCAATGGGATTGAGATTACTCTTAAACGGTCCTAAAATCAGTTTGCGGATCACACAAGGCGCATCTAAGCGGCGTAATGTGACTAAATCCCCTAATGCCCGTTTGCTTAATTCATACAGAGGACTGACGGCTGGACTGACTTCGGCTTCTGAGGTATTGACCCACACTTCCTTGCGGGCAATATCTTGATTGGTGCGAACGGTCTGCAAAAATAATTCTAATAACCGCCAACTGGAGAATGTATTCACCTCATAAGATTTCGCGATCGCGTCAGCGGTTCTCTCCCCATGGACGTTAATCCCATGATTGAGGATCAGAATATCAATCGATTCTAACTCAGCCTTTAAGTCAGATTCGTTTCCCACCTGCCAAGTTATCGTTTTTACCGATAGCGGTTCGCCCTCTGCCGTTAAAATGATCGGGTCTGACTTTGAGGTTAATGCGATAACTTTAGCCCCTCGTTGGTGCAAATGATACAACAGCGATCGCCCCAGTGTGCCAGACGCCCCGGTAACGGCGACAGTTTTGCCTTTCAGGGATAGCGCGGTACCCATAAGTTTATCGACGAAGGTCAATGTGCCACAATAATAAGCCTTTTGGTTATCAAAGTGATGTCGCCAATGATAGGGGCGATTTACCATCCAGTTCGAGGGAGGAGTAAAGAATTGTCCCGGACGATGAGTTAAGTCGGTTAATTCATCCGCACCGGAGAGTCCACTCCCTCGCGCGATCGCACCGACTAAAAAGCTTAAGGTATAGACAACACCTGCCAATGCCACCCAATGGGGTTCACTCCAGATATAAGCTACCCCCCACAGCAGGAGGCTAAACAGCAACATGACCAGGGATTCCGGTAAATCATTGTACCAATGAGCTTGGCGATAAATTTGCTCACTAACCGACGTTAAATCCGGTTTGAACACCCGATGGTGCCAGACATGCAACCGATATAAGGGCGTCCAATGATGGGACAGGATGTGATAAAAATCGCGGATTAGTTCCACCCAGAGGACAGAACCCAGTCCCCATGCTGCTGTAGTCACAAAAGACATCATACCCAAGCTAGATCCTCACCCATTCACAACGAGCAAACGTTAAAATACTAGAGCATACTCCTCAAAGTATAAAAAAATTAACGATTTAAGATACAATTAGATACAATTTGTGTGGGTGGAGAAATCAAGGAGCTTATGCCAGAGAACTCCTGGACAGAGAATAATCATAGCAGTGAGCTTGATCCCCTTAGCTCCCTGCTGTCTGAGTGGTCTGAAGATGATTTTGAAAGTGACTTTTTCTTTCAGGGACTCGAAGGGCGACGACGCAAAGCTGCGTTGGCGCTAACCCTGATTTGGGGTGGGACAATTACTCTGCATCTTCTATCCTGGGGTTCTTGGTTAGTCTTTGGTTTAACCGCCCTGTTAGGTATTCAGGCGATACGGGTATTAGTGGCGCGACCCCTCAGAGTGCCGAAACCACTACAGGGAGACAATCCGGCTGATTTTCCCTATGTGTCCTTACTGGTGGCGGCTAAAAATGAAGAGGCGGTGATTCAGAACCTGGTGAGGATGCTGTGCAATTTAGATTACCCCAAAGAACGCTGCGAACTCTGGGTAATTAATGATCACAGTACCGATAAAACCCCCATCCTCTTAGAGCAACTCGCGGCAGAATACGATCAGTTAAATGTATTTCATCGCGATGCGAACGCGACAGGGGGTAAATCCGGAGCGTTGAATCAGGTATTACCCCTGACAAAAGGGGAAATTATTGGCGTATTTGATGCCGATGCTCATGTGACCACAGATCTGCTGCGGCGAGTGCTGCCAATCTTTAATCAGTCGAAAGTTGGGGCGGTACAGGTACGAAAAGCAATCGCGAATGTATCCCTGAATTTCTGGACAAAAGGACAGATGGCAGAAATGGCGCTGGATAGCTATTTCCAACAGCAACGGACTGCCATTGATGGGATTGGTGAACTGCGGGGAAATGGTCAGTTTGTGCGCCGTTTGGCATTAGAACGCTGTGGCGGCTGGAATGAGCAAACGATTACCGATGACCTGGATTTAACCATACGCCTACACCTAGATAGATGGAATATTCGTTTCCTGGAATCCCCGGCGGTGGATGAAGAAGGGGTTACTAGCGCCCTATCTCTGTGGCATCAGCGTAGTCGTTGGGCAGAAGGGGGATATCAGCGTTATTTAGATTACTGGCGTCTGATTGCGAGTAATCGTTTGGGTTTTGGTAAAACTATCGATTTATTCTCATTTTTAATTATTCAGTACCTATTGCCAACCGCTGCGATACCTGATTGTTTAATGGCGCTGCTTCGCTCTCGTTTACCTCTGTATAGTCCGATTACAGGATTAGCGCTGACTCTATCTTTCATCGGTATGTTTACGGGATTGCGTCGGATTCAACGGGATGAACCTTTGACAGTCGGCACTGTATTTCTCAATGCCTTGCAAACAGTACGAGGTGTTCTATACATGCTGCATTGGATGGTGGTGATGTCAGCAACAACGGCTCGCATGTCCGTGCGTCCCAAGCGATTAAAATGGGTTAAAACCGTGCATCAAGGAACAGGAAAGGAAAGCTTTGAATTTTGACCCTTCGCTTCGTTCAGCGAACCTGGCGCCTGTGTAGGGGCTCACTTTCACTAATATCTTTTCGGGTGCGCCCCCATGTGACTAAACCCGCCCCTACTAATTGATATCTTATCCGCCTAAACAATCATCATTCCCTTATCTCTGTTCCCTTGACAAATGACTAAAACGCGATATCACCATCATCATCGTATTTTAATGTATCAGATCTATGAAAGGGTAGAGTAGAGTTATTAGGCGTTTTTCCCTGGGTTGGTTTCTCTTGAATTGCCGTTGATGCCGTATCATTCAGTGACTGAGATTGAAGGGAATGCATTTGCTTTGTGTCCTCTGTAGATGAACTCGCCTCCAACTCCGGCATATTCAATTCGTCATCTAGAGTAATAACATTCCCACTGAAAAATTTTGTTAGAGTCGTTACAGCATCCTGTATTTTTTCCTCATCCCAGTCTCCGGCGTCTACAGGTGCTGATATTGAAGATTGAGGTAGGGAAATTGGCATATTTTCCTCAGCCCTATCAAACTGAGTTTGATTCGGTTGGGGTATATGACGTTCGGGTTGAGGAATAACCATTCCTCTATCTTCTCTATCTCCCTGATCTCTCTTATCTTCCTTAGGCGTCTCGTCTTCTACATTTGACGACAAGTTAGACTCGGAAGGGGTAACAACTTCCCGATTCGTCGCCGTTGGTTTAGCCGATTTACTCCCTATAACTGTGAAGTTTACTTTGATAGGTTTTTGATACACAGCTTCAAATGCTGCTTGAATATTCTGCAGATTATCTTTGGCATACTGTAATAAGGGTTTAGTTGTGAACCCTATCTGTGCCACTGTTCCATCAAAACTCAATAAATGACCCATCTGACGCAAGAATTCTTTGACACTAGTGGGTCGCAAATTTTCAATAATCTGTTTCCAAATTTGTTCTGTATCAGCAGATTGTTCAGAAACAGGAACGGGGGAAACTGTCCCGTTATTGGAAGATGGGGGAGGTGACTCCGATGCTTTTACCCGTGGTGGCGGTTGAGTTTCAGGAATTTGGGAAATGGGTTTCGCGGCTGGTGTTTGACTCGCCGCTAGGGGTGGGGAAGCGGGTTGGGTGGTGCGATGCTGGGGTTCTGGGGGCTGGGTTGTTCTGGGTTGGCTAACCTGTGACGGTGGCTGGTGCGATCGCGTCTGAGTTGCCCCGGGTTCAACCCGTAGAGCGTTGGGTAATAAACCTAACAGGGTGACTTCTAGCCATAGGCGCGGTTGCGTTGTATTTTTTACTTGTGCTTCACTGGCTTTTAAGTGTTGCTGCCCGCGTAAAATATCCGCAGTATCCAAAGTTTGAGCAAATTCGCATAACTGTTTCCAGGTAGGCGGTGTGACAGCCACTAAATTTTGACGATTGGGTGCAGTTTTGGCAATAAGTAAATCCCGATAAAATCCGGCTAAATTTTGCAGCACAACTAAAGGTTCTCGTCCCCTATCCATTAAATTGCGGCAACAATCGAGAACAACTTGAGCATCATTACTCGCGATCGCTTGACTCAGTGCTAGCAAGTCTCGTTCGGGTACTGCCCCGACTAAATCCCAGATACACTCAACGGTTATTTCTCCGGCTAACAAGCTGAGTTGATCCAGCAGACTCTCGGCATCTCGCAATCCCCCTTGCGCCACTTGTGCTACCAAGGTAATTGCATCCGTTGTAATATTTATGGTTTCTTTGGTGGCAATAACCTGAAGATGCTTGACCATTGCCGCTAACGGAATGCGGCGAAAATCAAACCGTTGACAGCGAGAAATAATTGTGGGTAAAACTCGTTGGGGATCGGTCGTAGCTAAGACAAAAACAACATGTTTCGGCGGTTCTTCTAAGGTTTTGAGTAATGCATTGAACGCCGCACTGCTAAGCATGTGACACTCATCCACCACATACACCTTATAGCGACATTGAACCGGGGCAAATTGGGCGCGTTCGATGATTTCGCGAATATTATCCACACCCGTATTACTCGCCGCGTCAATTTCGGTGATATCCAGGGCGGTTCCTTGAGCGATTGTGCGGCAAACGTCACAGGTACCGCAAGGCTGAGGCGTTGGCTTATCGGTAGTCAGACAGTTGAGGGACTTAGCTAAAATCCGCGCTGACGAGGTTTTACCCGTACCTCTGGGGCCACAGAACAAATAAGCTGGGGCTATTTTCTCTTGAACAATAGCATTTGTGAGAGTTTGCGCGATCGCTTCTTGACCGACTAAATCGGCAAACGTCTGAGGACGATATTTGTGATGGAGGGGTTCGTAACTCACGCGACTTCAGGATGTAAGGGTTCTGGGAGATATGGGGGAGCTCTTGAAGCTCTTGAAGCAGGGGAAGCAATGTAGAGACGTGCCATGGCGCGTCTGGAAGCAGGGGGAGGATGAACAATTGTACTATCTATCATTGTCACTTGAGATCCTAACTCAAAATCATCAAAACTCCTCCGCTGCGGGAAACTCCGTGTCCCTTCGCTTCGCTTATCGGGCAAGCTTCCGACCGGGGAGGAACGCACGGCAGCGGTTTTAACCGCTTGTATCTCTTAACTATGATGAGGGTCGTTGATGTATCTTTGAATAGTTGCTGCACTGACGTTGCCTGCGGTTGAAAAGAAGTAACTATTTGTCCACAAAGAGGGGAGTTTTTTGAGTTCTGGAAACTACTTCCTGAGATAGTTGGCACTCCGTCCTTTGAAGGCTTTTGCTACTTGGTAAATCGCATCTGTTGGATGAATCTCAACAAACAAGTGAATATGAGCTGGCGCGACTTCAAGCGCTCTAATGTGCCAACCTTTTTCTGTGGCTAATTCGCTGAATATCTCAAATATTCTATCACGAATCTTGGATGGTAGCACTTTCTTTCGTCGCTTAGGTATCCAGACCAGGTGAACCACGCACAATCCGATAGCGTGGTTGTAGTGCCTGTACTCGTATGAATTTTTTCGCATTTATTTCCTGATTGACTGTTGTTACCATTGTCGATGAAAATAGAGACAGCAACAACCAAGCCAAATTATGGCTAAAAACAAAAAGCCTAGGGGTGTACAGCAAATGCTGTTACATCCCGACAAAGAAACAAAAGCCATTTTGGAGTACCTGTGCGAACAGTCAGGGAAACTCTACAACATGGGTGTGTACTTTGCCCGTCAGACATTTTTCAAGACCAGCAAACTCTTGACTGGAAAGTTTGACTTGATTTACGAGCAAAGCGTAGGAAAGAGTCAAATCGCCCAGTCTCTACCTTCAACACCAGCACAGCAAACACTACTAAGTGTCGAGTACAGCGTTCAAATCCTACAAAGGGTTGCGTCAGGTTTGGCTCAAAGGAAAATTGCCGAATAAACCCAAACCACCCAGCTACCTGAAAGGGTCAAAGCTGTTCAAGGTGGCTTATCCCAATTCAGGGGGACAGAAGCCCAAGCTAGTTGGCGGTCAACTTCAGTTCTCACTGGGCTTGAGTGTTAAGCGCTGGTTCGGAATTGACAGCTTCAAGCTACCCGCTCCAAGTAACCTTGATATTACCAAAGTCAAAGAATGGACTATTTTGCCTAAAAACGGTGTCTTCTACCTAGAAGCTTCCTACGAACAACAAGAGCAGGAGACGTTCGTAGGGATGGACGACCAAGCATTAGCAATTGACCTGGGTACAGCCGATAATCTAGCTGCTTGTGTTGACACCTTGGGCAACTCCTTCCTGATTGATGCCCGTGCTATGAAAGCCTTTAACCAATACTGGAATAAGCAGGTATCTACCACAAAGGAAGGAAAGCCGCAAGGATACTGGGATGCCTTTCTTGACCGAGTGACCCGTAAACGCAATCACCGCATGAGAGATGGTATCAACAAAGCCGCAAGCTTAATTATCAATCACTGCCTTAAATACGGCATAAGCACGATTGTTCTGGGGTGGAACGAAGGGTTTAAAGAAAACGCCAATATGGGTAGGTTGAACAACCAAAAATTTGTTCAAATGCCCTTGGGTAAGTTTAAAGACCGATTGCAGCAATTGTGTGAGATTTACGGCATTCGCTTAGAAGTAACAGAAGAAGCTTACACGAGTAAAGCCAGCTACCTAGATGGAGACTCCCTACCTAAGTTTGGTAAAAAACCAGACAGTTGGAAAGCATCAGGAAGACGAATAAAGCGCGGTTTGTATCGTAGTAGCGATGGTTCAATTGTAAATGCCGACTTGAATGGCAGTGCTAATATTTTAAGAAAAGTAGCCAGAAAGTTAGGTATTGACCTAAACCGACTGGGTAGACGGTGTTTGACGACCGTAGCGAGAGTGAGATTGTGGGCTTTGCCGCAGTCTACTCTGTCAGCAGAATCCCCGTGTCTTTAGACCAGGGAGTGTCAAGTCCGACTAACGAAGCGAAGGATGAGTCGGGGCGGGTTTAGTTCAGGTAGTGGCTTTATCGGGAACGTTATCAGTAAAACCCGCCCCGACAGACTCAAAACTCATTGATCACCCGTTGTGCCGATGGGGTAGGAACTCTGCTAAAACCATTTAGGAGTCTACTCATAATGCAAAACAATGCTTGTAACTCGTCAAATCAAAAGTGTTTATACTGATGGAGCCTGTACTGGCAATCCAGGTCCGGGTGGCTGGGGTACGGTTGTGTATTTTACCGATGGTTCTGTCCATGAAATCGGGGGGGCGACGACAAAAACCACCAATAACCGGATGGAACTCTTGGCAGCGATTGAAGCCCTGATGCTGCTTCAGAGATCGGGAAACACTCACCCGATTACCCTCTACACGGATAGTGAATACGTCAAGAACGGCATTACTAAATGGATTAAGGGCTGGAAAAACAAAGGCTGGAAAACCTCTCAGGGAAAAGCCGTTTTAAATCAAGATTTATGGGAAAAACTGGATGCGGTCAATTCTTCCCTCGTCACTTGGCAACATGTACGGGGACACAGTGGTAATCAAGGCAATGAGCGTTGTGATCAAATTGCTAATGCTTTTGCCCACGGTAAATCTCCAAGATTAACACAACTGTCGGACTTTGGTAATTCCAGCACCCCCACGCGGAAGACACCCGTAACAGGGGTATCAGATGAAAAGACCACTTTTGAGGTAGTTTACAAAGATGTACCACAGGTCCTTCCTACCTCTGAAAAACCGATGATAGATGTACCGGATTCACCAAACACTTCCAATGACGAGTTACCCCGCGAAGTTAGAGTTGCTCAACTGGGAAACTTAATCGAAACCCTACGCATTGCTGATGAAATCGCTAGTGAAGGCTATCTAATTAGTAGTTCCGAACTAGCCGATTTAATGGATATCAATGCCAGTGCAGTCACCAGTCGGGGAGATCATTGGCCCTGGCGCAACTGGATTGTCTCGCGAGTGCGGCGTGAAGGCAATCAGATTCTCTGGCAGTTAGAACGGGTAGACCAAGTTAGATCTGGAGATGAAGAGTAGTTAGGGATTGGGGACGTTTTGACCTTCACTTCTTGGACATTAAAGAAAATGCTTGTGGAGACGGTCTGACGGGGACGGGAAACCGTCTAGTTAAGAGTTCGAGAAGCAAGAACAAGGGTAGAGAGGCGCGACTTCAGTCCGCCTCGTAACATCCTTTAAGAATCCCCCTTCTTCAGATGGGGGAGTACGTCAATCCATCTTCCCATTCCTAACTCCCATAAATCCGCCCCCGCCACTGTTTTGGTCTTTGCCTAGCGGACAGGAAAATCCGCAGCACGGCTAAGGGGTCAGCCAAAGGAGAAAGCCAGAATAGCCAAGATGCGGGGGATGAGGATGGAGTGAAATCATAAGAACGAGCGATCGCGCCAACTAATGCCCAGCGCATTACCAGTAACCCTAGATTTAACCCTAGGACACTCATGAGGACGGGTGAAGATATGCCCAGGCTCAAACTCACTAAAGCCACTAAACAGGCAGGTAGAGGCAACGCCTGAGTACTCAGCAGCAGCCATACATCACTCCAGAGTTGACCCGGAGTAGAAGCATCCTTTAAATCGAGCGATCGCCCCCACTCCCGCCAGGTAGCCCAAGCGCCCTCATACATACGAACTTTGAGCACGTTAGCACCATCCAAAAACCCCACCTTAAATCCCTGTTTGGCGGCATATCGCGCTAGGGTCACATCATCACAAAATGAACCCTTGGCGCTGCTATAACCATCGAGTTGAGTTAAAACCTGTCGGCGACATAAAAAACACTGCCCATTTGCCATCACCCGTTCGGCGGGATTGCTAGTGATACCTGTTGGACCAAATCGATAGACCAACGTCATCAGCAGCGCCGGTTGTAGCCACCATTCCCCCGGATACTGGAGAATAAATCGCGGTGATAGAGACACCAGGTCAAACCCTAAGGTTTCAGCGATATGAATTAACCCCGCCACTAATCCAGGTTGGGGTTGGGTATCCGCATCTATACCCAAAATCCACTGACTATCGGGACAACTGTGCAAATAGCCCTGATGTAATGCCCAAGGACGTCCTACCCAATCCGGTGGCAATGGGTCATCGGTCATCAGCCGAAATCGCGGATCTTTGATTTGGGCATCTTTGACTAACTCCGGTGTGCCATCGGTGGAGTGAGAATCCACCACAATAATTTCGCGTACTTCGTAACTCTGTTGACTTAAGCCTATTAGACAAGGATTAAGGCGTTCTCGTTCATTGAGTGTAGGCACCACCACACTCACCGCCCCCAACTGATCGGGGGTAGGGAGCTTGGCTTCTACGGGAGGACGACGCCCTGGACCTTTGAGCAGGCGTGAGAGCAGGATTAAAGTAGCGGGGATCTGGCTCAGTAATAGGATGAGGGCAAATATCATTTAAGCAGATGGGCAGAGGTGTGGAGGGTTAGGGGGAGCCTGATTACTTAGGTGAAGCTCCCATAGATGCTACAGGCACTTTCGCCTCTGGAGTGCGATCGCGTAGTGCTTGTTCAACGGTATTCGGTGTCGGTGCAGCCGTTGCCATCCGCCACAATACCACGGCGGGAACAACACCCAACAGAATACCTAAGCCGATAGGTAACCATATTTGGGCACCGATACTCATCACAGCCGCAAAGACAAAGTTGCTCAGATAAACGGCTAAGGGTAATCCCAATTGGCTTCTAGACAATGCCATTGGCGTTTTCTGCCAAAATAGAGTCGCGACCGTCATAAATACAGCACCTGTTCCCAACCAGCCAGCAAAATTCTGATACGGCATGCCAAAAAAGGCACCCGGTTGCTCCCATAACCAGAAGGGGACAGTGGCTTGGCTCATCGCGGGGTCAAGCACGAAGTCCCAAGAGGTGAGTAAGACAGCACCAATCGCGATCGCACCGAAGTGACGCAACCAACTGACTGACTTGTTTGTCGCTACTCTAGCCTCTAACCCCACACGAGCCAATAGATAAGACACCAATCCTAAATAAAACCAGGATAAGGGAATCGTAAACGGGACAAGATCGGCGATTTTATAGCCTAAGCCATTTAAGTAACCATAGTGTCCAAATGGGAAACCTGTACTCGTTCCCAGGAGTTCACTTGCCAAGGAAATGACTATAGCCGGCACCATGAACGTTAACCATTGCCACAGTCCCAGAGTTCGGTAGGCATAAATCGCGACAGCTAGTGCCCCCAAAATAATATAGACCACTCCACCCCCAGCCATTGACCATTGAAAAAAGGTTTTTCCCTGTGGTGGTAAGCTGAGAATCCATTCCGGGTGAGGCAAAACCAGCAGTAAACCTGCCAGTCCAAATGCCATAGCCCCAATATGACCTATCAACAAAAAGCGCTCAATTTTGATCAGTTGCTTCATGAGAAACTCCTAAAATGGTGAAAACCCCCAACTTGTCTTAGCGGCAAGACACAGCATTCCGATTCACATGCAGCAAGGCAATAGTGGTTTGCGGGTATACAAGCAGCAATGATTAATAGTTTACAAATGTTTACGAAAAAAGTCCCTAGTACCCCCGTGTGAATGATCAGGGTGAGGGGGTGAGGGGGTGATGGGAAAATTTCCCCATTCCCCGTTCCCCGTTCCCCGTTCCCTTGTCCCCGTTCCCTTGTCCCCATGAACAGGGCGGGAAAATCGTTAATATATTGGCAGGGCAGTAACCTTAATCTTGTCACTGTTTGTTACAGGGCAAAAAAGTTGCTCTTGTCTGCTGTTGGCTTCCTAGCATCTTTACTCAAAATGACTTCACCTGTTCCGGAAAACGCGAAAACTGTCATTCGTCCAATTCAATACGGCGATTTGGAGAGAATTGAGCAGCTTACTACTCAAGCAACGGAGCAAGAGTGTAATAGCTGTTCGTTAACCTTCATTCGCAAACTTCAGCAGGTTCGACGCTGGTATGGGTTGCTGATGCTTTTGAATTGGTTCCCGAATCCTTGCCAGTATGATTTTTGTTTCTATGTGGCTGAACAATTTCAGCGGTTGCGGGGATTAATTAAAGTCTCGCCCTTTAATCGGACTCGCAGTACTTGGCGTGTGGAACAGGTGTTAGTTACTCCTGATCACTCTTCTCGAACCAGTAATAAACCTGCCAAACTCGAAACGGGCTCAGCACTCTTGCGCCATTGCTTCGAGACCATCTGGGAAGCCCGCACCTGGTTACTAGAAGTCAATATCCATAATAAAGATACCCTGGCACTGTATCGGCACAACGGATTTCAACCCCTAGCGCAATTGACATATTGGGCAATAAATGATACCACTCTAACTAAACTAGCCGATCGCGAACCCGATTTACCCAACTTGCTCCCCGTGAGCAATGCTGATGCCCAACTATTGTATCAGCTAGATACAGCGTCCATGCCTCCGTTAGTGCGTCAAGTTTTTGACCGCCATATCGAAGATTTTAAAACAGGGTTTATGCGATCGCTAGTCTCGACACTCCAGCAGTGGTTCAATCGCACTGAAGTAATCAACGCTTATGTGTTTGAATCCCAGCGGAAAGCGGCTATTGGTTATTTTCAACTCACCCTTTGCCGAGATGGGAGTCGAGCCCACGAAGCCCAGCTCACCGTTCACCCTGCCTACACTTGCCTGTATCCAGAGTTATTCTCACAAATGGCACGGATTAGCCAACAATATCCTGCCCAGTCATTGCATCTAGCTTCAGCCGACTATCAACCGGAACGAGAAGACTACCTGGAACAGTTAGAAGCTCAGAGAATCGAGCATACTCTGCTCATGTCTCGCTCAGTCTGGCATAAACTCCGGGAAGCAAAGAAATTAGAGGCGTTACAGTTATCAGAAGTGCTTCAGGGACTCCAGCCAGCCCGTACTCCTATCCCCAGCCGTATCTCCTGGTGGGAATCCCTCTCCAAACAACCTAACGCGGCTTCTAAGACCAATGGAACCAATCCCTCGTCAAAACAGAAGTCGAAGGAGAAGGATATTCAACCTCCAGCCGATTCTATAGATGCTGACTAGGAGCGTTTTGAGTTTTGCGTTTTGCGTTTTCACCCTTTGGAAAGAGGGTATGGCGCTTGTGTCGGGGTGGGTTTCACAATGATGCAGAAAATCTCAGCCTTAGGCTTAGATGTTGGTAGTAAGCGAATTGGTGTCGCCGGATGCGATGGCACCGGTTTAATTGCTACAGGTTTAACCACAATCAAGCGAACATCCTTTGAGCAGGATGTATCACAGTTGGGAGAACTCGTAGAACAACGCGAGGTTCAGGTTCTAGTGGTTGGGCTACCCTATTCAATGAACGGAACTCTGGGATTTCAGGCGCGACAGGTGCAAAAGTATGCTCGTCGCTTGAGTGCTGCCCTACAATTACCCGTAGAATATGTGGATGAGCGGTTAACCTCCGTTGAAGCAGAACAGTTACTTCACGCCGAGAAGCTTGCGCCCTCTCGCCATAAAGCTCTGATTGACCGCAAAGCCGCAGCAATCATACTCCAACAGTGGCTGGATACTCGTCGCTCAAGCCGTGAACCATGAACATGTAGCTTGCTGATCGAGAAGCGAGTACCATGAACCCGGAAAAGTGATAAGATGAAAAACTGCTGGATTATACCAACGAACGTTTATCCATGGCTTTAACCCAAGAACGCAAACAAGAAATTATTGAGAGCTATCAAACTCATGAAACCGACACGGGTTCGGCAGATGTGCAAATTGCCATGCTCAGCGATCGCATTAGTCGTTTGAGTACACATCTACAAGCAAATAAAAAGGATCATGCCTCCCGTCGGGGATTATTAAAGATGATTGGTCAGCGCAAGCGCTTACTCAGTTATGTTCGTCAAAGCGATCCTGAACATTACCAAGCCTTGATTAAGCGCTTAGGTATTCGCGGCTAGACACCAATTAAAGCTTATGTCTGATCAACCCTCCCGCAACCCTTTACCCTTTGAGCCAAGCCAGAAGCGCAAAAAAAAGTCGAAACCACAGGCAAAACCTGTAGCCAGTAAAGCGGAGGCGAAACCAAAAGCGAAACCCGATAAACCCAGGACTTCCAGTTCTGAGTCGATGGCTATCCCTGATCAGGTGAGCAAGCGTATGGTACGCCGCATGGCGTTACTGTGCGGTATTCCGACAGCGTTGGGGATTCTCTCATTTGTGGTCAGCTATCTTGTGGTGGTTAACCTGGAGATCAAATTACCCAATGTCGCTGTGGTTCTGGTAAGTATGGGCTTTTTTGGCTTAGGGGTGTTGGGCTTGAGCTATGGCGTCCTTTCCGCATCTTGGGAAGAAGAAATCCCCGGAACACTACTAGGTTGGCAGGAATTCACAACCAACCTAGGACGACTCACATCAGCATGGCGTGAGGCGAGAGAGGCTAAAAAAAGTTAGCTCAGCTTTCGGTAAGATTGCCAGGGCTCGCGGGAGTAGAAAAATTCCAGGGACAGGGGAAGGAAGATGAGGGAGTTAACTCAAAACTCAAAACTTAAAACTTCCCCAATTGAAAACTTAAACCTTAAAACTTATGATTGTAGTCATGAAAGTCGGCTCTCCAGAAGCCGAAATCGAGCGCATTAGTCAAGAACTCAGCGAACAGGGTCTGACTCCGGAACCGATTGTTGGGAAACACAAGGTTGTTATCGGTTTAGTTGGTGAAACGGCGGCTTTAGACCCCCTGCAAATTCAGGAAATTAGCCCCTGGATAGAAGAAGTCCTGCGGGTTGAGAAACCCTTTAAACGGGCAAGCCGTGAGTATCGCAATGGGGAAGCGGGCGAAGTTGTGGTATCAACACCCGATGGACCCGTTACCTTTGGCGAGAATCATCCGGTGGTGCTGGTCGCAGGTCCTTGTTCGGTAGAAAACGAAGAGATGATTGTCGAGACAGCACGTCGGGTAAAAGCGGCGGGCGCTCGATTTTTGCGGGGGGGTGCCTATAAACCCCGGACTTCACCCTATTCATTCCAAGGACATGGAGAAAGTGCTTTAGAGTTACTCGCTGCTGCGCGGGAGGCTTCGGGTTTGGGGATTATTACCGAAGTCATGGATACAGCGGATGTGGATAAAATTTCCGAAGTCGCCGATGTGGTGCAAGTCGGTGCCCGCAATATGCAGAATTTCTCCCTGTTGAAAAAAGTAGGAGCCCAGGATAAACCGGTGTTGTTGAAGCGGGGAATGTCGGCAACCATTGATGAATGGTTAATGGCGGCGGAGTATGTTTTAGCGGCTGGGAATCCTAATGTGATTCTGTGTGAACGGGGAATACGAGGATTCGACCGGAAATATGCCCGCAATACCCTAGATTTATCAGTGTTACCTGTTTTGCGATCGCTCACCCATTTGCCGATTATGATTGACCCCAGTCACGGTACGGGTTGGTTTGAGTATGTGCCAACGATGGCAAAAGCCGCAATCGCAGCCGGTGCAGATTCGTTAATGATTGAAGTTCATCCCAATCCAGCCAAAGCATTATCCGATGGACCCCAATCCCTGACACCGGATAGCTTTGATAGCTTAGTCACAGAAATGGCGGTGATTGGTAAAGCCGTTGGGCGTTGGCACGAACCCGCGATGGCGATGGTATAAGTGTTCAAACACATCAGTGATATCCTAGGGGCACGGCAATACCGTGCCCTTGTTCTTTGAGTGAATACTCCACGCTTCATTCTTACGAATAGAAGCGTGGCGTCTAGCTCCATAAATGACAGAGTAGACCCGGTATTCGGCTCTCCCGTACTTAGAGTGATAATAAAGTCTTATGAATGAAGCTAAGGTCTCACGGTGTCATGCTTGTAGGTTGGGTTGACAAAGGAAACCCAACTAATCCAGCTTAAAAGCTAGGTTTTCCTCAAATCAAGCCAATCTCCACACACATAAGTAAAATTTATCACACCATGTACGGGAGAGCCAGACTACACCAATCAAGGCACGAGCATAAGAACGAGACATCTTCTCAGTTCGCTCGCTTGTGCTTCACTTGTTCGGGTGTCGGGGCTAATAGCCACCGATCTGTGCGTACAATCAAGTTACCCATACAATGATTATAGCAGTGAACAACGACAAAACACTAAAACTGAAGTCTAGGAATCACATAACTTTTAGGCTTTGCTATCATCTCATCCTGACACTCAAAACTCAACCACCGGAAAATCCGATTCGCGATAAAAATGGGTCATATTATCAAACTTCCGCAATTGAGCCCGCTTAACCCAAAACGAATTAACATCCTTAGCTAACCATTGCTCATTCAAATCCGATAACATACTACTGATGCGATCGCGCTCAAGCTGCGCTGGAATTTCCCCGAAGTATCCTAGGGTAATATGCGCCGTAAAATGGTACTGCTGCTCAACACCCAAACCAATCAATCCCGGATTTTGATAAAGACAGCGCCGGAACTCAACCACTCGTTTGTAAGACTCCTCATCTTTTGGCACCAAACAAACCCCAATCGCACGGGGCATGACAATCACGCCGAAAAACTGCCAGCATATAGGATAGGGATTCCTATACAACCCCTTATATTGCTCAAAACTCTCCCCAATTCGTTCCTGAAGTTGCTGATCAAACTCCGGATTATCCTGCACCGTATCCCGATAACTATTCTCCCAAATTAAATCCGCCAGGGTTAAATGAAAACTCTCAGGCGGAAGCGATAGCATTAAACTCGATTTAAATTCCTTCTCTAATATCCGTTGTAACTCCTGCAAACTGCTATAAAACCCCTCATTCTCTGACTCATCCTCCCATGGTGGCGTCATCACCGTGTATCCTGGAAAATTAACCGCCTTGGTTGTGCCATCAGCCAGACGCTCAAACTTAGGTGACTCCTGGATATTGGGTAACTGAGAGTGATAACTATCAGATACAGTCATCCTCGCCACCCGATTGATATAGGTTGGATAGGTATCATCCATGTTGAATTTCCTCCGAATGCGCTAAACGTCCTTATGCCAATTTATCTTTATTGGGGAGATAATGACTTTGCCCTGAATCAAGCCGTAAACGAACTACGCCAGTCCTTCCTCGACCCTAACTGGCTCAGTTTTAACTATGATAAAATTCCCCCAGACCAACCCGACGCCCTCATTCAGGGACTCAATCAGGCGATGACTCCCCCATTTGGAATGGGAGGACGATTAGTCTGGTTAGTCGATACCACCGTTTGCCAGAACTGTTCCGACAGCGTCCTCGCTGAACTCGGACGCACTCTCCCCGCTATTCCGCCAGAATCTATATTACTGCTCACCACTCATCATCGACCCGATAAACGACTCAAGTCCACCAAGCTGCTACAAGAACACGCCCAAATCCGCGAATTTCCCCTAATCCCCCCCTGGAAAACCGAGGAATTAGTCCAACAGGTTAAATCCTACGCCCAAACCACTGGCGTTAAACTCACTCCCCTAGCGGCTGAACTCCTCGCCGATGCGGTGGGTAACAATACCCGTCAACTTGCCAACGAATTGGACAAGTTACGCCTTTACGCTGGCGATGGGACAACTAGCTTAGATGAACGCGCTGTTGCGGCATTAGTCACCACCACAACTCACAATAGCCTACAATTAGCCGAGAGTATTCTCAAAGGCGATACCACCAAAGCCTTGGGACTCATTGCTGACTTAATCAACAACAACGAACACCCATTAAGAATCGTCGCCACCCTCGTGGGACAGTTTCGCACCTGGTTATGGGTTAAGCTAATGATCACTCAAGGGGAAAAGGATATAAAAGTCATTGCTACCGCCGCCGAAGTCGGTAACCCCAAGCGTATTTACTTCCTGAAAAAAGAGGTGCAGCACCTTAGTCTAGATCAGTTAATCGCAACTTTACGAGTCCTGCTAGAGTTAGATGTTAGCCTCAAACGCGGTGCTGATGAACTCTCCACCCTGCAAACCCAAGTGATCAAACTGTGCCAAATTTGCTGTTGATTTGTCATTCGTCATTCGTCAGGGAATAGGGAATAGGGCATAGGGAATAGGTTAGAGTTTTGAGTTAACTTCCCCAGCTCCCCCAGCTCCCCCAGCTCCCCCAGCTTCCCCAGCTCCGCTACCCCCTTATCTCTAAATAGCGGAACTTCTATCCCCTAAAATAGTTCAGGAAAAACAAGCCCACAGTGGGTTTTGTTGTGTACTTTTAATTATTTGCGATCGTTATGATTACGTTCTACTGTAATCACCCTCATTTGACTCGTTTCTCTCGTCCACTGATTGTAACGGCACTAACCACCTTGGGTTTACTGTCTGGGTTCATCCCCGAACTTTCCCGAGAGTCCCTAACCTTGGACTTCAACCGTGCTGTCTATGCTCAACAAGCCGTTCCAGAGGATGATATCAACAACTACGCTCGAGCGGTTTTAGCGATGGAACCCCTACGTCAAGTTGCCTATAACGAAATTAAAAAAATCGTAAATGGCAACATTCCCGATATCCAGTGTCATCGATCAGAAACCATCAATCAACTGCCGTCTCAGGAGGCGCGAGCAATTGCCAACAATTATTGTAACCAAGCTTCGGCGTTGGTCAACAATTATTTAACCCCCTCTCGATTCAACCAAATTACACGTCTGGCGGAAAAAGATGGTAATTTACGACAACGGATTCAAGATGCATTACAAAGGCAGCAAAAATCCAGGTAACGATCAACCACTCTTGTGGTATAATAAGGCTCGGTAAGGAACTCTCTACATAAAACATCGAACCCTGAGTTTTATTGAGTTCCAAACGGTAAAAACCTGTCAAGATAGAGCTATTTTGCCGGATTCCATGCCCATACAGGCGCGATCGCAAACCTATAGGATTCCCTGGACGAGTTGTATCGCCGCACTCGCCATCATCCTCTCTGGATGTGCATCTAACTCCAATCCAGAGGCTACTCCCTCTATCTCCCCATTGCCAGCCGAAACCATCACTGAAGAGGACATCAAAAATTACGCCAAGGCGCTTCTGGCGATAGAAGGTAGCCGTCAGACTGCCTTCAGCGAAATTCAACAACAGATGAATCAAGAGCAGATTCCTAGTATTACCTGTACCCAACCCGATTCCCTCAAAGAGCTCCCTTCTGATGTTCAAGGAATTGCCGTCAACTACTGCAACACAGCCAAAGAACTTGGCGAAAGTCAGGGATTCAGCATGGCTCAATTTAACGCCATGACTTATACTGCCCAATTAGACCCTGATTTACAACGGCAAATTCAGAATGAACTGATTCGCCTGCAACGGTAACTTTAGCTTGACAAGTTGGGCGATTTATGCTGATGTTGACGCAACGATTGAACTCAGCAACAGAAATCTCCGTTAATTTTACACTTTCCCTCACCGCAGAGGAACGCACCCGGACGCGCTACCGCTTTGAAACCCCAGAGGGTCAAGGTTTGTATCTGCGTTTACCGAGAGGGACTATCCTCAACGATGGGGATTTACTCCAATCACAGGCAGGTGAGGTGGTGGTTCAGATTGCGGCGAAACCCGAACCTGTTTTAACAATTACTTCCTCCAATCCTCTGAGTTTACTGCGAGCCGCTTATCATCTGGGTAATCGCCATGTCCCCTTAGAACTCACTCCCCACTATTTACGCTTATCACCTGACCCCGTTTTACAGGCGATGCTCAATCAGTTAGGCGTGGAGGTGAAGCCAGAAATTGTCCCCTTTCAACCCGAAATTGGCGCGTATCACCATCATGGGTGAAGGGAGTTTTCTTCTAAGGTAGAAGGCACCAAGGCTGTAAGATTTAGAGGATCGGCTGTTTGGTAACGGCTGGGTTATTACGACTAAGCTGCACCAGTGCGATCGCGGCTCAACGTTGAGGTAATAAATAAAGTAATATGACTCGTAAACGTTTGATTATTGAAATGGGTATGGGGGTAGATCAACATGGACAGGAACCCACTGTCGCTGCATCTAGGGCTGTGCGGAACGCGATCGCGCACAACGCTTTACCCGGTGTCTGGGAAGTTGCGGGTTTGAGCGATCCCAATCAAATGATTGTGGAAGTGCAAGTCGCTGTACCTTACCCGGAACAAGTGCGACAGGAAGAGGTTCTCGCCATGTTACCCTTTGGTCGCAAATCACTCACCGTACAATCGGGTGGAATGGTAGTTCAAGGTCGAGCCATTCCTGAACTCAATGATAAAAATGACGAAATGCTAATTGCTGTTGCAGCCGTTACCGTTTTCGTGGAAACTGAATAGCTGAGTTAACCTGATTAAAATTAGAGAATAAAAAAATTACAGTTTAACAGGTTAACCGCTAAAGTGAAAATCCGTTTAATCCATCGCAAAAGGCAATGGACTCTGACTATTCAGGGATGGATAGTTACACTTATTTGTATAATTGCTTTAATGGTATTCACTCTCAGCACTATCTACCCATTCCTAGCGGTTAACTCTCCCGTGGCGGCTGATGTCATAGTGGTGGAAGGCTGGATACCAGATTATGCAATTAAGGACGCGATCGCACTCTTCCAGCGCGGGTCTTATAATCACCTGATTACCACGGGTTTACCCGTCTCGAAGGGATATTATTTAGCCCAATACAAGAATTTTGCCGAACTCACCGCCGCCACATTTATCGTTTTGGGGTTTAACCCAGAACAACTGGTAGCTGTTCCCGCCCCCAAGGTGATTAAACATCGAACTCAAGCAAGCGCCATCGCCCTACGGGATTGGTTATCGACGTCCGAATTAGACATAAAATCGATAAATCTTTATTCCTTAGGACCTCATGCCCGTCGAAGCTGGATTATATTTAAAGCCGTATTAGAACCAGAAATCCGAGTCGGTGTGATTGCGGCTGAACCTCAAGAGTATGATCCTAAACAGTGGTGGCACTCTAGCGAAGGGGTACGAACCGTAATTGGGGAAGTGATCGCCTATCTCTATGCCCAGTTTGTCGATTGGAAATAGCCCTACTCTAACTTAGTTGACGTACTCCTCTGTTCTCTAACAAATGACAGATGACAAATGACCATTAAAAATCCACCCCTCGCTTCAAATCCACTCCTTTGTCACAATAATGCTTATGACAAATCATCTCCGAATGGACAGTCGCCAATTCAAAGTAAGCGGGTTGATTTTTACAACGACCTGTGATAATAACTTCCGTATCGCGGGGTTTCCGTAACAGCGCCTCGACAATGGGTTCAACCTGCAACAGTTCCAAATCAACCGTCGGATTCAGTTCATCCAGAATAATCGTTTTATACAACCCTGACGCTAACGCCGCCCGGGCAATTTCCCATCCCCGTTCTGCTTCTACATAATCCAAAATTTGCTGCTGTCCCCGCCAAACGATCGCGTCTCGCCCACAACGCTGATGATCCACCAGATTTGGGTAACTTTGGCGTAAGGCTGCGATCGCGGCGTCTTCAGTATACCCTGTCCCTCCCTTCAACCACTGCATAATCAGAACCCGGTGGGATTTATCCGTACTAATTCCGCGACCAATGGCTTGTAACGCCTTCCCTAACGCATTGGTCGATTTCCCTTTCCCCGCACCCGTATAAATTTCAATTCCCTCAATCCCCTGTTCCCGAGAAACCGGGTGATCGTGGGGAACTGACTCACTATGTAAATCCGCCAAATCCAACAGCGCTGGCGGCGTTCCTCGTCCCGTGACAATCACTTCCAGAGACGGGGGTTTATTGGTCAGGGTTTGCACCACCTCCTCAACCGGGAGTAACCCCAAATCCAGCAGGGGATTCAACTCATCCAGAACCACAACCGAATAGAGATTTGACGCGATCGCGCCTTTCGCCACATCCCACCCTCGCTGCGCCTCTAGCTTGTCAAACCGGGTTACTTCCTCTTTAGTAAAAAATTCACTTCGTCCCGTGCGAACCTGATCAATCAAGTGAGGAAACGCCCGTCGCAACGCCTCAATCGCCGCATCCTCATCATAGTTACGTCCCGGTCCCTTAAGAAACTGTAACAATAACACCCGACTGGATTCTGCACAGTTGATCCCCAAACCAATCGAGCGCAAGACCACGCCCAATGCGGCTTGAGACTTCCCCTTACCCACGCCATCGTAAACATGAATCTGACCGGTGATGCGTTCTGTACGCTCAGCCGCCGTGCGAATACCAATACCTGTCCTAGTCATTGACGATCCTTGGGACTTTATCAACCCCACTCAGTTTAACGATACAACTGGGAATAGTGAAGTACCCCAACTTGCTTCGCTGAAGTTGGGGCTTCCAACCTCTTAAAACAAGGACGGTCTTATTCGTCTTCGGGATTTCCCGCTTCATCCGCCAACGCCTCCAAAGGTTGCCCTCTATTGGTCTTACAAGAGCGTCCACAGGCAGCCGTCCGCCTTCCGCAGACAGTGATATTTTGTTAGTCCGCTTGGTTAGAGCGGTTTGTGGTTGGGGTTCCAACCGAATAATGCCAATAGGCATCTTGCGCTATTCTTTTGGAGGACGCTTGCAAGCGAACGGTGGTCGAGTTCATTAACGCGCTTTTGACTACATCTCTATCACACCGAGCATCGACCATCTGTCTTCCCATGCCCTAGAAGGTAGACCTAGGCGGGTTATTATAATTTTACTACAAAAAATTTGGCGGTCAGGACGATTTTGGAAATTTCCGTACCTCCAATTTCCCGCTGTCCATCCTCACCCGGCTGTCACTGAGGGTGAGGACTTCCGCGATTACGTTAAGAATAACCTTCACTCTCTTATCCCAGCCAGTCTAATATAGTATAAAAATACCCCCGTTGCCGTTATGGGGGAAAAAGGTAGCAGGTAGAAGCCTCCAAGGATGTTAGGTTTATCATATCTACTTTTTTATCGCTCCTTAATTTTTCCGCACTACACTATGAACTGATACATCGAGCAAAAGGAAACTATTATGATAGATGTTGTTTTGCCCCTACAACTGATTGTCTTTCAAATCTTATTCCTCTTGGTTGCGATCGCCTTAGAAGCCAGGGTTTTGCACCAACGGCTAAAACTCACTCGTAAAACCAGTATTCAATATGCCACCTCGCTGAATTTATGGAGTGTTGTCATTGGTTGGTTAACTTTTTTATTCCTGGAAACTTTATTGCCTCGATTTTTGCAGAATCAAATTGTTAGTTTTATTTTCTTCGATCATCCCATTGGCAGTAGATTAGATAAAGCAAATCCTCTAATAATCTCACTGGGTATTTGTATTTTCTTTTTTACTTTTATCATCAAACTGCTGGGGTTGGAATTACTAAAAATCTGGATTCATGATAACCCGGAACAGTTGAATACGAGTTCCAATTTATCAAATAAAAGACCCAGCTTGCTTAATTCACCCAAACGCAAAATTACCCAATCAAAACCCAATCCTGCCTTTGCTGTGCTACTGGCTAATGCCTATAGCTACAGCGCTATTTTGCTAATTTTGGTGTTACGGTTTCTGGAGTTTAATCGCGCCCTCTGATCAATCCATAACCTGAGATACCTTCGGGATAATTCTAACTATCCTTAAGCCCCTAAACCCTATTTTTAAATCAAAACGATGCTCAAGAAGATTTTTGAAAATTTTTTGAATTGGTTCAACAATACCCTGAAATTCTTCTTAGGAGTATTTGTTCCTCCTACGGCTTTCTCTTGGCAGACCCTGATTGGGCTAAGTATTTTCTCCTGGCTAATGTCATTTTTGGCAACGAACATTTTTAAGATTTTATTAGAGAGTTTTAGTTGGTTATTTTTAATTCTAGGTGTATTTTGGGCGACGAGTAGCAATAAAGCCTTCAGCATTGGCAAAGTTTCCTTAAGTCCCTGGATTACTGGAGCGTTGATTACTATTTATCTTTCTGGCGTTTTTACAAGAGAATTATCACCCTATGCTTTAGTCTTCTGGCCCCTCGTATCGGCAGTTGTTGCCGCATTACCCGTTTGTTTAGATGGCAATTTTAAACCCAAAATTCCCGATAGAGACAAACGTCAACCCCTGGTGTGGCTATTCACAACTCAGTTGATATTAAGCAGTTGGTTTCAATTCTATTTTCTGGTGCAAAACTGGTTAGTTGAATATCCCACAATCGCGGCTGATACATTTAAGCAAAGTGCCTTTGTTGTCAGAATAAATATCGATGAATCTCAGCAAAGGCTACCCCGGGGGGTTACCATTTTAGATTTGATGGCATCTCGCTTAAAAAAACAACTCGATAACCAAGCTTGGTCGGATGTCGAGCGAATTCTTCTCCCCAGTGAACGCGAACAGTTAATTGAACAGATTAAAGCCCAAGTGATGCAAGAACTCACATCTGATGATATTGAAGAAGACAATTTATGGCAAGTGAGTTCCGGTGAGATTTCGCTCCGGGATTCGGGGTATAACTTAGATCTACAAGCCCTTTGGCAAGGTCCGCGATCGCAACCCGAACCCTACTTACTCACCAAATCTTGTCAGATCATATCCGTCACTCGGCGAACTGACATCGGTATTAGTCTCGTCGGTCAGGTAAAATGCGATCCAGCAGCAGGATGGGGCGTTCCTAAACCGATTGTTACCTCTCAATCTCCAACTTGATGAATTATGAATTCTAGACGCAACGAATGAATTGAAAAAGAACAAAGAACAAAAAACAAATGACAACTAAAACTTTAGGTAGAATTTGGACAATTGCCACGAATGGGTTTCAGGAAGTCATTCGCGATCGCATTTTTTATGTGATTGGCTTTTTTGCCCTGCTGTTGATTGTTGCAATACCACTCCTGGGGGAAGTTGCCGCTACCACAGAAGATAAAATATTTATGGATTTGGGTTTAGCGGCGATTAGTCTTTTGGGAGTACTCGTTGCCATATTTGTCGGGACAGGTTTGATTAATAAGGAAATCGAAAAACGCACTGTCTTGGTTTTAATCCCTAAACCCATCTCACGGGCAGAATTAATTATTGGCAAACATTTAGGGTTACTAGGAGTCCTTGCGGTTTTGGTTATCGCCATGACAGCTATTTACTTAGCTCTCCTCAGTTTCAATGGCATTAATTACCCTTTAGTCAGCCTACTGATTTCGGCGCTTTATCAGTTTTTAGAGTTAAGCCTAATTGTAGCTGTAGCGCTAGTGTTTGGCGTATTTACCAGCTCAATTCTAGCCACACTCCTAACCGTTGGTATTTATTTAATGGGACATTTGAGTCGCGACGTGCTGGAGTTAGGGAAACTTAGTGAAAACGCGACTCTAGAGACGATAACCCAAGCTCTTTACCTTGTTTTACCCGATTTATCTCGTCTGAATTTGAAAAATGAAGCGGTTTATGGGTTGCTCCCTTCTTCTGTGACTCTGTTAGGACATGCCGCTTATGCCATAGTCTACACGATCTTGCTGCTTGCGATCGCGATTCTGATTTTCTCCCGACGTGAATTTTAATTGGTAATTTAGGGATTGGTGATTGGGCGAAGCATGTCCTTCTGTACACCCCTGTTCCCTACTTCATGTATTCACCAAAATAAAATCCTGCACAATTTCTACCACTTCAGGCGCAATCTCATGCCCCATATCCACTTCTTTGTACTGCATGGGAGCGCCTAAGGCTAGTAAATAATCCCGCAATCGATGAGCTACCCTCAAAGGGACAACATTATCTTGTCTACCATGAACGATTAAAACAGGGGGCAAAGGAGGTTCAATTTCTTGAGGTGTACGATGCCAATAACCACTCATTGACACTAAACCCGCTAAGGGTAAATGTAATCCAACATCTAGAGCCATGGCTCCCCCTTGAGAAAAGCCCATGACAATCGTAGAGCCAAGAGGAATACTGGTGAGACTTTCTAAAGACTTTAGCCAATCTGTCAAAAGACGCTGACTTTGTGCCAATCCCTGATAATCTTCTCGTTCCAAGTCATACCACATATAGCCTCCAGGCACATGGGGGTGGGTAAAGGGCGCATTGGGTAGCAAAACATGGTAATTAGATAGAGCCAATGCTGGCACAAGAGGTTGCAAATCCTCAGCGTTAGCCCCCCAGCCATGCAAAATCACAACCAGTCCCACTGGTTGTTGACCTGTAGCTGGTGGAATTGAAATCGTCTCCAAAGACAGGGGCTTACTCCTGAAAAATTTAACCTGTGACCATACTTGGGTTACAAAGGTATTATACCTGCGAGGATGAATACCATCCGAATGAAACGAAAACAAGTTTTCTCACCAGAGGTGATTCATTCCCCACTATCCCTCTCTTGTTTGACATCTCCTCTCCTTAAAAGAGAGAGGATTCTGAGCTGATGTTAGGCGACAGCTTGAAAGACTGTCGCTTCACATTTCTCACGGTATGATCGTCTCAAGCGAGAAAACAGGTCATACCGTTTCGGCAGTGCCAAGCTGCCCTTACCCACCTTGGCTGTCGGGTAAGGTTTGAGAGTCACCTCTGTTCCCTCCCCTAAGAACCGGACATGAGACTTTCGCACTCATCCGGCTCAAGCCTTACTTCAAGCAAGTTTAACTTGGTTTTATGTATCTGCCTATGACACGCGCCGTGTAGATGCTGGAGGTTTTCGGTGTCGTCCGTTCCACCCTCAGCCACAGGTACTATGTGATGGGTTTCGATTCCCTCTCCATTGAATAATGGTTCGCCACATTCTGGACACTTCCATTCCTGGTTTTCTGCTATTGTATAAAGTTTAGTCCCTTTATCAAAGCGAGTTTTCCCAAGCTTCTGGTGGCGTTTGTCCCAATACTCTTTTAACGAAGGGTCATCGGGGCTAGCGTTACCTTTAACCTTTATATGACGTTCAATGGGGGTAGATGCAATTTTATAGAGAACAAGTTCTTTGTTCTTTCCCCGCCTATCGCTTGTAGTACAAGCGAAAGTCCATTGATTGCCTTTAATGGTTTTAAAGTAGCGCTTGTATATCCATCTTGCTTTTTTGTTGGGATGTCTACGCTTCGCCCAACGCCAAAGGTATTGCCATATTCGGTATGAGATATAGCTAAAGGTTTCTTTGCTTATTACCCCTTTGTAGTAATTAGCAAAACCTCGGAGAAGTGGATTGAGCTTTCTGATTAATGCTTCCTGTTTTACGCTACTCAAATTTCTCATCTCCTCTCCTAAGCGTTTGCAAAAGGTGAGAACCTTCTTTTTGGATGGTTTGATTAGAAGTTTTCCGTTGTAGTGCCGGGAGTTGAACCCCAGAAAGTCGAAGCCTTCTTCCATAGGCGTGATAGTTGTCTTCTCAGCGCTTAACTCAAGACCTCTTTGGGACATCCATGCTTGTATCAGGTTTTGGGCATTTTCGAGACTCGCTCTGTCTCTAGCCGTAACAATGAAGTCATCGGCATATCGCACCACACCAAGTCTCTTGTTGGTGGCTTTTATAAAGGTTTCTAAGCCATGCAAACCGATGTTGGCAAGTAGCGGCGAAATAACTCCGCCCTGTGGTGTGCCTTGTTCTGTGGGATTAAGTTTCCCTTGAGACACAAAACCCGCTTTTAACCATCCTTTGATGAGTTGTCTTTTGGGGAAATTACCCAACATGGTCAGGATAGATTCATGGGCGATGTTGTCAAAGAATCCCTTGATGTCAGCTTCTAGAACCCAAGTATCTCTGCCAGTGTTACTCATGCAGGTTCTTATGAAACATTGCTCAATGGCATCTTGGCAGCTTCTTCCCGGTCGGAATCCGTAGGAGTGTTGCTCGAATACGGCTTCCCATTCAGGTTCTAGTGAATTTTTTACTATTGCCTGTTCGATTCTGTCGCGCACGGTCGGGATACCGAGCGGTCGTTTCTTTCCGTTAGGCTTTGGAATCTCCACCCTTCGGGTCGGTTTGAGGTTTCCCCCGTTCCAGCTATTTACCAGAATCACTCGCTGCTCAGGGGTATTGACTATTTCCTTATCAATTCCTGCCGTTGCTTTACCAAGATTTGTCTGAGTGATACGTCGAACTGACAAAAGCAAGTTTGCGTAGCTTCGTAACATTAACTTCTGTAAGCTTCTTAACTTACGGAAATCACCAAGTTTTCTTGCACGAAAGATTCTTTGACGTAGGTTTCTAACGAGCTTGTTAACTTTTTTCCAGTTGACCTGGCTCCAGTCCTCAAGCTGTCTCTTCAGTCCGTTTGTTGTCAGTGTTGACACCATCTAACTTGTCCTTAGATTGGATTCCTTTGTGAAAGTTTCTTTCGTATAAGACCCAGAAGAAGTCAGCTTTCCTTTCGGTCAGGGATAATGTTTCAACCCTATCTGACTCATTACAAGCCAGCCTTCGCTTTTTCTTCCATCCTTTACCCTCCAGAGAATTCCGTCCTTGTTGCCTCAGACCTACTAAGAGTAATCGACCTCTCTTAGACTCTGTAGGGCTTACCCTGTTGTATCGTTTAGTTTTATTTGTTTCCTTTAGGCGCTGACTCTTCTGCGATGGGATTAGAGTTCACACAACAAACGGAAAACCTAGCCGTTTGTTCTACCCATTGACCTTTTGGTTAATGCCTATCAGCCATTTGGCATTTTTAGGAATCACGCAGTTTATATATCAGTTCACTTTCGTTCGCCATCGGGAACTTTCCCTCTAGCTCCTAACCAGTTTCGGCTACCAGTTTCGGCTACGTTTGGGGTCTGCATTCCACCTGTTTCATTACTTACTTGAGGCGTGACCGGACTCCGAAGAGTCTTTTCCATGAGGGCATGGGGTGTGAATCCCATGGGGGAGTCGGCTCCCCGTACTAAACGACCTTTTCAGGTCGCGCGGGTTTTTTCCTAGCCTAGCGGCTCCATCCATGACTTTATCATTAAGAGAACATGGATAAGCGACTAATATTATCGGGCAAAATCTGTCCATATTGCGGCAGAGAAACTGAGTTTACCGATAGTGCTAAGGTGTACCACGGCAAAAACTATGGGATGATTTACCTGTGTCGCCCCTGTCAAGCATGGGTAGGAGTCCATAGCGGAACGGATAAAGCACTGGGTAGGCTGGCTAATGCTGAGTTACGACGCTGGAAACAGAACGCTCACGCCTGCTTTGACCCACTCTGGAAGCGAAAGATGCAGAAAGGATTTAGTAAAGCAGAAGCCAGAAATGCGGGGTATAAGTGGTTATCGCAGCAGATGAACTTACCGCCACAAGAAACTCACATTGCCATGTTTGATATTGAGCAGTGCAAAAAGGTTGTTGAACTTTGCCGTCCTTATAGCGAGCGCTAGAATTTTTCCTCCTATCACGCCTTGGTTTTCCTCAGCCTAGCGGCACCTGAGAGGTGTGTTTTTATAGGCTCAACATGGTAAACGAACCAGGACTTTACCACTTGCAAGACCAACTTTGTAAGTGGAAACCCAATAAAATTGACCCCAATCTTAAGCGCAAACTCTCCCCCGGCTGGATGATTCCCTATCTGCTAGACATCGACATAATGACCTGGCAGCGCTGGGATTACTGGGCGAAGATAATGATGGCTGGGGAGCTAATCTCCGAACCCATTCCCTTAATTGAGTTCAGTTGTGGCTCATCCAAACACGCAGAAGGTGAAGGCAGCGGTGCAAGAAATCACATTGAAAAGTGCCTCGATTTGATTCCCCAACACGGCAGTTGGCTTGGCTGGAGTAGCTGGCAGTACTTCAACTATTTCATGGACTGGTTGCTATTCGGCTTTTGTTATCACGGGCAACCAGAGGAACCAACGGAACCATCAGGATGCACCGGGGCATCAATGCGACTGTATCAATACTTCAATCTGGCTTGGTTAATCTGCTATCCTTACGATTACTTTGGCGGGATATTAGCAGCGAATCGACACGGCAAACATTTGGGTTTCTATCCAACTCCGATGCCCGTAGTCAATATGATGTGTCGCATAACGATGGGGGATGAGGATAATCGCACCAAAACCGTGTGTGACCCCTGCCTTGGCACAGGTCGAATGCTGTTGTATGCTTCCAATTATTCCTTCAGATTGTACGGTCAAGACATCAATCCCACTGTCATCAAAGCCAGCTTAGTCAACGGTTATCTCTATGCCCCGTGGATGGTGAAGCCATTTCCATTCCTTGATGCGGCACTGTGCAATGGTCATGTTAAGTGCAGCGACGGGGAAACTGTCAGTCAGAAAGTCTCTGATGATATGAGTAATAATCAGGCGATACCTTCTCTTCTCCTGTCGGAGACGCTGCGCGAACGAGACGCTACGCGAACGGCGGGCTTCGCCAACGCATCCCGTCCCGATGTGGCTGAATACCTTGCCGACACCGAACACGATACTGAACAACAGTGGCGGTTTGAACCCATCAAGAAACGTCGTAAGAAGGATGCATATTCATCAGATTCAGAACCAGACTACTACCAAGGCTGTTTATTTTAGGCAGCTTTAAATGGCATCGATCCTCGGCAATTGCCGGGGATTTTTTTTGAGGAAGATGATGACTTGCTTCTGATGATGCCCTTGATTGGGAAGACTCTCTGACAACTTAGCCGACCATATCTGTATGTTCCGGTGCAGCGCATTTGTTAGGCGCAAGGCGACTATTTTGCTATTCCTGCGTCTCATTCACCGAACGAATCGAAGATTATTGAATCGCTGGTACGGATTCAAATCTAATCTCCATAAAAGCAACTGGCACTGTTGGGGGTTTTTTTAGAGAAAACATGGTATTGATGAGTCCATGATAACGCTCTCTGTCTGACTATTATTGATCGCTTGGAGGCTCCTTACTCCCAGCGAACACAGCAGCAAGAGCGCTAGCGATCGCAAATCTAGCATCGAAACCCCAGCGTCTATAAGCGACTAGCGTCGCGCCGACGGGTAAGCAATCACCTCTTACCCGTCTATGCCAATAATCTCAATAACTGATTTAAACTCCCTAATCAACCCGACGTTGCTGACTTCACCCATCTATAGTGATCAACAACACTTTCAGCTAGTCATGAAACAAACCTGCCTGAAACTTCCCACAGAACCCCTGCTAGTTGCTCATCCACAAATTGATAGATGGATTATGGAAGTTAACTTACTATTTCCTGAAGTATTTGAATGGGAACCTCCTCAACTCTTAGTAGATACTCAGTTCATTACCCAACTTTGTACGGGCGAAAAAAATGTGTGTGTGCAAGTCAACACAAACGCAGCTTTTCTGGAAAATCGAACGGTCAATCTAATCGAGTGGGCAATTCGGCATCCGTCCTTAAATTGGTCTGACAAAGTAAAATTGTGGGTAGCGGCAGACTATCTCTCATTGCCACCAGAAAACCTCAAGTTGACCATCTTAGCACTGCACCCGACTCATCCAGGTAAAAGACACGAAATCAGTTGGGATGAGCGGCAACACGTAGAGACAAGAGATTGGTTGGTGTCTGTTCTGACAGGACAGGCAGCACAGACGAAAGCGCCAGTTACCAGTCGCCAAAAATCACCATCCCGCTCCGCAATTCTAGCTAATTTCAACATTGAAGAGATTGCAGAAGTCGAGATTTGACCGGATTCTAAGGACGGAGGGAGTTGATTTGTACGCGATCGCGCTTTCGGCAGTGCCAGATGCGATCGCTTTCATAGTCGAATATCCCCAAATCCCTCTCCCTCAAAGCTTTAAGCCAAATTTATCCCAACGAGTCCACCAATCCCAATGGAAAATTTTCCATTGGCAACCACTGGAACAGCATCTGGCTATCGCTTACCAATTCCACCAGTGGCAAAAACTCGTTTATGTCGCTTAACTTTACCAACAACAGAGTCCAGCGGGTCAGAGCCATACCTTTTACTTGAACCTGATCCCATCTGCGACTCTTGTGGAACATTACCCCCAGCATCAGGCAACGGTAACATCCGTTCGGCTTCGGCAATGCGATCGTACAAAGCGGCTGTAAGCTGTTCTAGACTAGCAAGTTGCACCCGACTCTCCAACCGGGGTTTGACCTGTGTATCCCAAAGGGCTTCACTTTCATCCTTACGCTTCAAATCAGCTTTGGGAATGGGTATAGTCAGCGCATAAGGAATTGACCCCTCGCCGCCAGAACTGTAGCCGGGGTTAGTAATCACGCATCGCCCTTGGGGGAACCGCAGAATCTCATCCACTGAAAACAACGGCATCTTCTGGAGTGACTCGTTCCAACTGATTGAGCGATTGCCTTGAGATTGACCGCCCTGAGAACGACTGGTAGACTTGCTTTTTAGCAGGACTTCTTTCTCTCCGTACCGCTCAGAATATTTTTTGGCAGTGTCAGTATTGCCGGGGTTGAACAAGATGTGAGTGCTACAAGCAGAAGCGATCGCGACCCCCATCTTCTCTCCATACCCCTCGTACAATTGCTCCAAACTTTGAATTCCTAGGATAAAACAAGCCCCATTCGAGCGATATTCATTAATCCACTGCGGCATTCGATCCAATCGAATTGAAGGAAACTCGTCCAAGGAAATAATCAGCGGGTCTTTCCGGGGACGGCTTAAATTAGATACAACCAGCAAGTGAATCGCTGCTGCTAATAGCGGTCCCACCACCGAGCGCCGCTCATCATCTAATTTGAAAACAATCATTTGCCGACCTTCAATTTTAGTCGGTATATCCGACTTACCCAGAAAAGCTCGTAACAGGTCAGCCTGAATAAAACTACTAAAGGTTCCCGCCGCCGTTGTCAGAATTCCAGAAATAGTTTTCTCAGCTTCCTTTGCACTCAAAAACTGATTAAAACTGGTAGCTACCCACTCATCTATTTTACGAGATTGTACAGCATAATCAATCCGCTTTACAAAATTTGGCAATCGCATAATTGCATAGAGCATTGCCATATCCGGGTACTTAGACCCCTTGACCAATTGAAGCAGTGCTTTAGCCAACAAGTCCCCAGCTTTGGAGAAAAACTCATCACTTTTTCCTTGACCGGAGCTAGCATTTCGATTAATAACCTGACCGATTTCCCCAGCCATTACGGAATCTTGAGGGGATTTCATAAAGTCAAGAGGATTAATGACACCCGAATAAGGTTCCCCCGGCGCAAATACTGACACTTTATAACCGTAGCGAGCTGCTAGCGGTGCGTGAAGTTTGAGTTGCTCCCCTTTTTTATCATAGATCATAATTGGAAAGCCTTGTACCATCGCACTTTCAATCGCTCTATCTATTGTGGAAAAAGTTTTACCAGACCCAGGCGCTCCAATTACTAAAATTGACCGTTCTGCATGAGGCAGCCAGACAGTCGGACTGCTTCCCAAGAGCGTTTGGAAAGTAGAGACAAGACTTCTAAGTTTTTTCCCATTCCACCAATAGCGAGGACTGCCACACCAAAGAGTAACTTTATTATGTTTACGTTCCTTAATTTGTTTGATTGACAGCCGAGTAGCTGCCACCTTTTCCGAAGTTCCACAGAGCTTACCTGTGGTAATCTTGCCTTTCCCACTTCCCATAAACCGAGAGAGTAAAAGGAGGAAAATAAACATTCCTATCGTTAAATAACCTTCAGGGTTATTGTATTGTTGTAAGAGTCCACCTAAGTTAATTGAAAATATCGGTGCTGGTTGCTCTGTTCGGCTCTGAGTTTGAGCGATAACGGGGATAGAGTTAGCTTGAACTAACAAAAACTTTGTTTCAAAACTCATAATTTACCTGTTGCTGTTCTGTAAAATACATCCCATTCATTACACTTCGGGAAACGGGAGATAGTTTGTAGGGACAAATCAACATTGATAGACAAGTCAGTTTAACCAACAACTGTTATTGGCTTGTTCTGCCTTGGGGACGATAAATTACAGTTAACAGGTCAGCCTTTCGGTTAATCAACAGCACTGTGTCTCTAAAAAGCTCACAAAGGGAAACTGTCCTCGATGAACAAAAAACAAAAAGAGTGGTTGTCGGAATTCTTTAAAAGGCATCCAGACTATAAACTTTCAAAATCGGCTGGAATTACAAAACTAGGAGCGGGTGATATCTCAATGACTCTAGAGCGTACAGAATGGATATACATGGAAGCAGTTCCCACAGACTATTCAGGAGGATATCTACCCGGTTTCAAGTACCATTATATTAAAGCTGAATGGCACTGACTTAAGAGGCGATCGCAGGCACGCCCAAGTGCGAAATGTGGGCTATAACTAGGGACAAAAAAAACGCTATTAGGAGGGGCAGCGGGGCGAATGAACTGTTATCTACTGCTCTATACCTCTGGTCAGCCTCCCTAGAAATGCAGGTTTAACCCGCCTCAACAGAATTTTCCTCCGATTCGGGTAAGATGCTAGGAATTGCCATGACCATCAGCATAATCAGGTTAGCCACCCAAAACAGCAGAACTAACCCCAATAAACCCACCCAAAGCATCGGATAAGCGACTAGGTGCAGACCTTCCCACAACTGCCAAATCCGAAACCCTGTGTAAAGCCCTCCAATAATGACCACAACACTTTTGCAAAGCCAACGGCTGAACGTGACCTCACAGGCAAGCTGAACGGCAACAGCCAATAAATAGCAACTGAAAAACTGGCGAGGAATGGGCTGATTCCAAAAAACGACCCACATAACCAAGGGCAGGATGACCCCAACGACTAGAGCGACCTTGACCCAAATCCTCATAAATTGCCACTGTGCCGAGCTGAAAGCCATCATGGGTTTGAGTGGTAATGCCCTTTTTTTGATTAGCCAACCGACTAGAGCGCTCAATAGTGTAGCGATAGCGATAAATAAAAAGACGCTTAACCAGCGATTGGCGATGAGGGCTTGGGTTGGGTTCATCAGTATTGAGGTCAAAGCTGCCTTGGTTGATCATCCTACCAGATAACCTGACGCGGTGCTGGTCGCAGCCACCACAAACTGACTAAGATTATTCAAGGACAAATCCCCTAGAAAATAGCGATCGCTTACTCGTTTTATCCACTCACTATCAGTCTATCCATCTCAATTAACCGCTGTTGCAGTCGGGTATAGCGTTGCTGCTGATTGGTTTGGTTCAGGGCGATCGCTATTGCTTTCTTCGAGCCTATTAAAATCGCCAGTTTCTTCGCACGAGTTAGTCCTGTGTAGAGCAGATTTCGAGACAGCATCAGGTAATGTTGTGTATATAACGGCAGGATGACTACTGGATACTCACTTCCTTGAGACTTGTGAATAGTAACTGCCCAAGCGAGAGTAATTTCATTCAAATGTCCCTATTCTCAGTCAACCAAGCTATAAAACGACCCTACTCACCGGACGTGGATAAACCTTTGCATTTCAACAACAACTCAGGTTCGTCTCGGTGCAGCAGGCTTATTGAGCTGCGTCTAGCCAAACATTGTTGCGTAGTCGCAGGCGAATGTCTTAAAACTGCGCGGCTCTTTACCAATTGCGTCCTGCATACCAGACGAAACCACTGCTGCCTCATTGCGTCGGTAGTGCGCGTAATCCTCAATCAGTCCGTCTGCTTGCCAAGCTGGAACCCCAATGTTGAGCAGTTGATCGCGCATTGCTTCAGATGAAATATCGACGAATGCAATTTGACGATTGAGCGCAGCCGAGAGTTGTTCTGCCATCTCAGCATGAGTCAATGCCTGTTGTCCCGTGAGGTTGTAAATCTTTCCCTCATGCCCTGTTTCTGTTAGAGCAACTACTGCAACTTCTGCAATATCGCGCACGTCTACCACGCTGACCTTTGCATCGTTGATCGCTGCATAAAAGGCGTTTTGGCTTGTGATCGTCGATCTAAAGTTTAATAAGCCCTGCATAAAGAGGTTGGGACGCAGAAACGTGTACGTCATTCCTGATGCTTGAATTGCCGCTTCGACTGCGGCATGGTAGCGCAAAAAGCGCACGGGCGAATGGGCATCGGCTGCAAATTGCGATAGTTTGACGATATGCTTGACACTACTCTGACGTGCCGCATCAACAAACGCGAGTTGTTGGGCTTCTGCGTGTTCTGTAGAGTTCGTTAAGAGAAAGGCACGGTCTACTTCAGTCAGCGCCTCCAACAGCGTCTCAGGGCGATCAAAGTTCCCCTCCACCACTTCAACATTCGGGAGTGCAATTTCTTTTGCTCGATCATGGTTACGAACCATTGCGCGGACTTGCACGTTCTGTGCTGCGAGTCGTTTGACAATCTCTGTACCGTTGCTTCCAGTTGCGCCAGTTACTAAAATCTTCCGGTTCATTGGAAACCTCCTGATGTGTGTGTTGTAGTAAGCTTTGACTCAAAAAGCGATGTCTCAATGACTCGAATTAACGTTTTGTGCAGGCATATTGCTGTTGGATGGCATTGTTTTTGTACACTTCTAGTGTTCCAGATTGCTGGCTATCTAAGGTTCCATCCCAAACCCAGTATTGATAATTACCATTCTGAAACTTGTAAACTCGAACGCCTTCAGTTGCTTGGCTCGTCCCTCTTCCCAAACTCAAATTTCCATTGGAACTGGTTGAGCGATAAAGGAGTTCGCCTGATTGCTTAGTTTTCCAGATATTAACGTTGTATCCGCCTTGGCATTGCAAGTTGAGGAGCAAATTAGCTGTGGAATCGGCTTTTGCAGGCAGGGCGAAATGAGCAATCAGGCTAGTTGCTAAAGCCAGAAGAGTTGTGGAACGAATTAGGAATGCTTTCATGGTGTCCTCTCTGAGTATTTGAGTGGGTAGATCTATCGAACCAATCGATAGAAATGAGGTTGACAGGGCATCGCCCACCATTTTGTAAAACCCTTCACAATGAAGGTTTGTAGGCAGTGCCCACCCTATTGGCTGCGATCTAACAATTTCATCTGACATTAATTGCGCCCAAAAGCGTGGTTGCTTGAATGATGAAAATTGCCTTTGAAACTGCTTTGCCGACCAACTCTCCTTCTGCGATCGCTCTAATTCGCGATCGCGCTTCAGGACGTTCTTCAGGTCTGAACACCGCATCGGTCAGGTGAGAGGCTTGCATTAAACTAACGGGACTTAAACAAAAATCAACGCCAAATAAAGCCCAAACTGGCTTTATAAGCGACAAATACGTCTCTATTTTCGTTTAACCAAGCGATAAAAGCACTTGACATTGCTGTACGAAATGCTTCTAAAGCATCAGCAAAACTC
>NZ_JAVKEW010000252.1:0-21372 GCF_040226375.1 Coleofasciculus sp. G2-EDA-02
TAATACTCATTAGCTTCCTTTAGGAGTTTAATCAGTCTTTCTTTCTGCTCTTGAGACAGATGATTTTTAGCTGGCATATCCTGGCGACCGCGCTCTTTACCTTGTCTTTATATTATACAATTAAGCTGCGTAGCAGCTTACTGATTTGATGGTTGTTCATGGCTTTCCAGAGTTCAATGGTGAGCGCAATGATGAAATTCTCAATCCTTTACTGATTGTCGAAGTTCTATCGCCTTCTACCGAAGCCTATGATAGGGGTGAAAAGTTCAGAAAATATCGCTCTCTTGTCAGCTTTCGTGAATATCTGCTGGTGAGTCAAGCTGAACCTTATATTGAGCAGTATCACAATCTTGAGCCTAGCAGTAATGATCGCTGGCTATGGCAAGTTTACTCTAACCTTGAGCAGGTGATCGCTCTACAGAGTTTAAACGTAGAAGTTCCCCTGTCCGAAATCTATCGTCGCATTAATTTTTAAGGGTAGCTAACTCTCTTACTATCATACAAGTATTAGAGGATAGCGCTCTATTGTCACTCTGGGAAAAGAACCATCAAAGCTGATTGCTGAAAGCCTTTGCTGCCAAGCATTTAGTAACCTTGCTGCATTAGGGAATAAATCCTGCCGCTTGCAGTTCATTGGCGCTATCCTTAACCGCTTGAATCATAAAATTCATATCGTCATCGGTATGAGCTGTAGATAAAAATCCACCCTTGCCTCGAAGTAAAATCCCCCGATAAAGTAGATTGTAGTAAAACAACATCTGCATCATCATTGTTACATTAGAATCGTTGGCACGGACAAAACTATCTGAGGTGATAAAGCCGAAAACTGAACCAAATTTTTCGACTTGAAACGGTAATCCACCCTCTATAAAATATTTATTTAAGGTTGCCACAAACTCAGATGTCCGTTGATTCAATTGCTGTTGAATCGAGAATCCATGACGCTTGATACGCTTAAGTACAGCTCGCGCAGCCGCCATGGCTAAAGGATGCTTGCAATAGGTCCCGGCAAAAAATGTTTTCTGCGCTTGAGGATAAGAGGAATCCCCATAATTCCACATCCCACCATCGATCGCATCCATATAGACCCCTTTACCTGCGATAACGCCTATCGGCATTCCTCCCCCAACAACTTTACCGTATGTCGCTATATCGGCGGAAACATTAAACCAGGCTTGCGCTCCACCTGGATGAATGCGAAAGCCACTCACCATCTCATCAAAAATTAATGGGATTCCAGCGTCTTGTGTCAATTGCCTTAACTGCTGGAGAAATTCTTTAGGCTGTAAGCTGAGATTACTGGTTTGTACGGGTTCAACGAGAACCGCCGCTAATTCGCGATCGTGGTTTTTGATACTATCGAGAGATTGAAGATTTCCATACTCTAATATCAAAACATCATTCACAATATTGGGTGGAATTCCTGGTGCCATTGGCACAGCATTTAGACGGCCATTTGTTCCCTTGGCTTTAACCAGCGTACCATCAAAATGTCCGTGATAAGACCCCGAAAATAAAGCGATTCTATTACGATTTGTCACCGTTCTAGCAAGGCGAATTGCTGTCATGACGGCTTCTGTCCCGGTGTTACTAAAGGCGACCCGTTCCATTTGTGTCAGTTCACAAATTAATTCGGCAACTTCACCCACTACTTCAGATTGAGTACCAAGATGTATGCCTTCTGCAAGTTGTTCTTCTATGGCTTGTTTAATGAATGGTGGATTGTGCCCAAATAGGTTCACTCCATATCCCATGATCAAGTCTAGGTATTCGTTTCCATCCACATCCCATATTTTGGAGCCACAAGAGCGTTTTCCGACAATGGGATAAGATATTTCCTTTAAGGGAAGACTGAAAAGGGATACAGCTTTATTATCCGCTAAAAATGGTCGAATTGTTGTAGAAACTTGCTTGGAAGTCTGGGTGCGCTGGTTATAATGCTGTATGAATTCTTCAAGATACTGGGTTTTGGATTTTTGCAATTTTATGGTCATGATTTATATTGAATTGAAGTGACAACAAAAACGCTTTGCTTTGAACTCTCCGAGGCAATTTATCTAGGACGTTAGCTACCCCCGTTATAACCTAGTCCGCGCAGGCGGACTAGGTTTGTGTAGCAGCGATTTCAATCGCCGTGAAAAAAGGATAAATGCGGATTTGGTATTACTTAAAGGATTCAAAACCTGTTCCATGTATCAGTTTTGATGGTGATGAACTTGGAGCAATGGAGGATTGAGAAAGCCAGTATTAATCAGGTAGGAAAAGTAGGTCTTAAAGACTTCAGCATCGACTGGAGGACAAACAATTGAGGTTCCCACGAGTCCAGTGAGAGTATTCTGACAGTCAAACTGTTGCACTGGCGACTCTTGAGATTGGGAGTTGCTGGTTTCTTCGGCAAAAATAGTCATCAGTGGATACAATGCATTTTCGGGCGAATCTACTGAATTAATTAGTTGCTTTCGCCACTGTTCATAAGCGACTAACTCAATAGCATAACCCAAGGAGCGAATATAGCTAACCATCTCCTTCAAGGGTAACGGTTGAGGATTGACCAGATGAAAGGCTTTTCCGATAGAGTCTTTCTGAGTTGAGAGAAAAACAATGGCTTGGCTGACATAATCAACAGGACTTAAATTCAACTGAATATCCTGATTTGGAATACCTCCAAGTTGAATACAACCCTTAATCATTCTGTAGGTATGGTCGCCAGGATTACAAGCACCTGTTTTACTATCTCCTGATATGCGTCCTGGACGATAAATACAGACCGGAAGTCCTCGTTCCCGCGCAATTGTGGCTAACTTTTCAGCCACCCATTTGCTTTGAGCGTAGCCACTCGACGGCATTTTGGCATCGTCGAGGCTGTCTTGTTCTCGAACAACTTCAACATCTGGATTTTTAGGATAAACAACGCTGATAGTCGAGATGACATGAACTGGTTTTACTTTAACCTGACAAGCTAACCTTAAAACCTCTTGGGTTCCGAGAACGTTAGGTGCTTTGAGAACTGAATATGGATAGGTAAAATTAACGACTGCTCCATTATGATAGATGACATCGAGTTGACTTGCCAGCCTTTCAAATTGTGCTTGGGTGAGACCCAAAAGGGGTTGAGCTAAATCTCCGAGGACGGGGATAATTCTGGAATTGAATGATTGATCCCAAAGTAAATAAGATTCCAGACGCTGTTGAATCTTATTTTTACCTGACTCAAGGGTTTCAGCACGGACTAAGCAGTAAATATCGGCTTGCGTTTGTTGTAGGAGTTCGTAAAGTAAGAAAGCTCCTAGAAACCCGGTTGCACCTGTTAAAAAGATAGCCGTTGGTACAGTATCGGGGTTATAAGGAATACCATTGGGACGAATAGTAGGGTCTAAAACTGCCTCAGCGTTCAGATTTATTGTATCCTGCTCAACTTGAGTGCCGGGTTTCGCTTGTTGGGTAATTTTTTTGGCGATGTTAGCGACAGTCGGCTGTTGAAAAAGACTACGTAAGGATAGATTGACCTGAAAGGTTTCTCGCACCTGGGCAAGCAACTGAGTAATGAGTAGGGAATGTCCTCCCAAATCGAAGAAATTGTCGTGGATACCTATTTTCTCAATGCCCAGAACTTGCGCCCAAATCTCTGCGAGTTGTTTCTCGACTGGAGTACGCGGTGCGACATAAACTCCTTCAAGTTCCGGACGGGTTTGTTCGGGTGCTGGTAAAGCACGACGGTCAATTTTACCGTTCGGCGTAAGTGGTAGTGATTTGAGCAGTACAACTGTTGAAGGCACCATGTATTCAGGCAGTTTGTTTAAACAAAACTGGCGTAACTCGCTAATATTAGGTGTCTGTTTTGGGTTGGGAATCACATAGCCCACTAATCGCTTACTACCTAATTCATCTTCAGATAACCAGACAACGACTTGCTGCACGCTTGGGTGCTGACTCAGTACCGCTTCAATTTCTCCGAGTTCGATGCGAAAACCTCGGATTTTTACTTGATAGTCTACCCGTCCGAGAAACTCAATAGTACCATCGGGTAAGTAGCGTGCTTTATCCCCTGTTTTATACAGCCTTGGGGAGTGGGCATTTTGTCCGCCCAAATGTTCTACCGTAATAAACTTCTGTGCCGTTAGTTCGGGACGATTGAGATAACCCCTGGCTACCCCAGCACCGCCAATGTACAATTCGCCCGGTACGCCGATGGGTACAGGTTGAAATTGTTCGTCCAGGAGGTAAACTTGGGTATTGGCGATCGCACGACCGATGGGAACGGTTTTGGCGTTATAACGATTGCCCTTGCTCTGAACCGGATAGGTGAGGACACCAACCGTCGTTTCTGTGGGACCATAGTGGTTAAGAATGCGACAGTTCGGTGCAGCTTCCTGGATTTTGCCAACTAACTCCCAGGTGGCTACTTCACCCCCTAGAACATTCAGATTCCCTTGAATCTGGATCGCGCAAGAAGCCTGATAGACCTGACTATCTTGTTGTAATAACCAAAGCTGCTTTTGTTGAGGTGACAGCCGAAATCCTTCAATTGATTGAGTTTGCATTTGTTACTCCTAAGTTTATGTCAGTGTCCTGAAGGGGTGATACCAAGTTGCGTTCTATCATGTCTAGGAAGAGCGAAGCGATAGCGAGGAACGAGCGTCAGAATCTGGGCAGATGCTTCGCGTCACTCCGTTTCACTGCGTTTTGCTCAGCATGACAGATTCTACCTTAGACTGCAATTTGGTATGACAAGCAGTCTGAAACCCTTTTGAATTAGGCTTTGAGCAACATTAATATCTCCAAACATTAAGCATTATTTACATTTTTATTGACAGATGAAGACCATCGGATGAGATATATTCTAGCGAAGCGTTGTGCAGGGGGTATGGGGGAGGCACTCGTCCCCCATTGGGGGGTCTGGGGGGCTAGTCCCCCAGAAAAAACTGCTATCTTTGACCCTATCTGTGACGAGAATAAAAGCAATATAGCTCATCTTAGAGTGATCAAATCTGCCATGGCGACAACGATTTTGCGAGAACCGACATAAGAATTGCGACTGTGAGCCGTCAGCATATTATCTAACATCAACATATCTCCTTTCTGCCATGTAAAACTAATTTTACTGTCTTGATAAATTGCTTCAATTTCTTCCATAACTGACTCCTAAATCGGCGTTCCATCGCCGTAGTAAACATGACGCGGTAACTTATCTTCTCCAAATAGAGACAATAAAGATTGGCGAACGCCTGAGTCTAAGCAAGATATATGGTGCAACTGAACCTGATTGAAAAATACCAACTCTCCAGTTTTAGGATGCTTGGCGACAGCGGGGCGGATTTTGCGTGTTTTCAAACCATTATTCTCTAGCCATTCAAACTCCATATCGGCTTGACGACAGTAGTATTCCACTTCGGCTTTATTCGTGGTATGGAAGAAATCTTGCCAGCTTACATCTAATCCTTCTGTGTAGTTACGAACATACATTAATTGCTTTTGCTCAAATTTTTCTCGCAATTTAGGATTGAGTCGCTGATAAACTTGCCGACAGTCAAGAATGGGGGTTTCTCCACCCTGTTGGGCGGGTTGAATGCAGAAGAACCAAATTTTTAGCGGCAAACGATGTAAGTGAGAACTTTCATTATGAAATAAGATAGTTTTATCGGGTGGATAAGGGGTGGAACCGTAAACTTTGCCGCTGACTCCTTCGCGGGGTAAATCCCCATAGTCTCCAAATAAATTTGGGTGTATGGCATTGGCAACCTTTTCAAAATCGGTAGCAGAATTGAGATTAAATCCCCGGAATAAAATAGCTCCGTGTTTGAGCAAGTTGGTTTCAATGAATTCTCGGTGGCTAGTTGACCAGTCGGCTAGGTCTATTTCAGCGCTATCGGGTTCGATGACTAACGGTAAGGATTTTCCAGGTTGAAGAGTACGGGTCTTAATTAGTTGCCGTTGGGGTAAACTGACGGCTTTGGGTTTGATAGATTTAAATTTGCTAAATTTGACTTGTTTCCGCTGGGTTTGTTCAGTCATTTGTTTTTGTTTTTCAGCTTCACTAAGCAGTTCTAAAGTATCAATTCTGGTGTCAGGGTTTTTGAGAATGCTACTAATCAGCGTTTCAAAGTGATGGCAAAATTGGGTAATTCCCTTTGCTTCAAACCGATCAGCATTATATTTAAACCTGCCAATAATTCCGGTATCGGTTTGTTCCATAAATAGAGCTAAATCGAATCGAGCAATTTCTGTATTTATTTCTACGGGGTTGACCGTTAATCCTGAAAGCGTTAAGTCAGGTAAAGGAGCATTTTGCAGCACAAACAAGACTTGAAATAGGGGGGTATGACTCGAATTGCGATCCGGACGCAAAACTTCTACTAACTTGGCAAAAGGTAAGTCTTGATGTTCGTAAGCGGCTAATGCTACGTCTCTTACCTGCTCCAGCAACTCCCGAAAGCTAGGATTACCGGATAAGTCAGTCCGCAGCACTAAGAGGTTGACAAAAAAGCCAATCAGTGACTCAATATCCTGGCGATTACGATTGGCAACATCGGTGCCAACAACAATGTCTTTTTGATGACTGTAGCGATACAACAGGGTTTGAAATGCTGCTAGTAACG
Organism: Coleofasciculus sp. G2-EDA-02; assembly: GCF_040226375.1. Lineage (NCBI taxonomy): Bacteria > Bacillati > Cyanobacteriota > Cyanophyceae > Coleofasciculales > Coleofasciculaceae > Coleofasciculus > Coleofasciculus sp. G2-EDA-02. The sequence continues at coordinate 6,597 of NZ_JAVKEW010000252.1, forward strand.
TCATGAACAGGGTAACTCCCTCTTGGCGACTGAGGGTTTGGAGTTGTTCGCTGGTGGCACTAGAGAGGTGGAATGACTGGTTAGCGCTGCGGAATGTAGGAATAGCGGGGGGCTGGCGTTGTATGGGTAAGCTTAAGGTTGCCGGGATACCCGCTAATTGTCGTTGCCAGTAAGACAGTTGGGCGTCTAATACCTCTCCCTGAAGCCACTGACGCTGCCAATTGGCAAAGTCGGCGTATTGGATGGGTAATTTGGGTAGGGGAGAGGGTTCTTGGCGGAAAAAGCTGTCGTACAACTGGGTGAATTCCCGAATCAATACCCCAAATGACCAGGCATCACAGATAATGTGATGAATCGTGAATAGAAGAATGTGGTCTGATGGACTAAATTTTAGTAGCTTGATTCGTAATAGCGCTCCCTTGGCTAAATCAAAGGGTAACTGAGCTTCTGCTTTCGCCTGTCGCTGCACTTGAGCCTCTCGCTCAGTTTCCGACAACCCTGGCAAATCGACAACTGGAATATGTAGGGTCAACCTGGGAGCAATAACTTGAACGGGTTGTCCATCCACAACTGTAAAGTTAGTGCGTAAAATATGGTGACGCCGGACAATTTCGTTGAAACTCTGCTCCAATGCTGGAATATCCAGCCAACCTGTAAGACGCACGGCAGCAGGCATATTATAGGTGGCAGTCGTTGGCTCTAACTGGTGGAGAAACCACAGCCGTTCTTGGGCAAAGGATAAAGGTAGGGGTTGCTCCGGTGAAACTGGGTGTAGTGGGGGAAGGTGTAAATGGGATTCCTGTATGGTTTGGATAGAATCTGCCAAGCTAGCTACCGTGGGACTCTCAAAAAGAGTGCGTAGGGGCAGTTCTACTGGGAAAACATTTCGCAACCTAGAGATAACCTGGGTTGCTGAGAGAGAATGTCCTCCCAAGTCAAAGAAGTTATCCTCAACCCCCACTTGCTGAACACCAAGCACCTGAGTCCAAATCCCGGCAATCACCTCCTCGATGGGGGTGCGAGGTGCAATGTAAGTCTGCTCTGGGTGGCGTTGTGTCCAATCCGGTGCAGGTAAGGCGCGACGGTTAATTTTACCATTGGGCGTCAGGGGCAGTTTATCGAGTACCATCAATGCCGAGGGAATCATATAAGATGGCAGCTTCTGTGCTAAAAAGCGACGCACCTGAGAACTGGTGAGAGTCTGCTCTGGCTGCAAGACGACATAGGCGACTAAGCTAGGATTTTCCCGTTCATCCTGACGAAGTGCGATCGCAGTTTCTGCCACAGCCGGATGTTGAGTTAAAATCGTTTCGATTTCTCCGAGTTCGATGCGGAACCCCCGAACCTTAACCTGCTCGTCAATCCTGCCCAAATACTCTAGTATTCCATCGGCGCGGTAACGTACTAAGTCTCCTGTCTTGTATACCCTTGGGGGGAGAGCATCCTGTTTAGCCAAATGGTCTAGGGTGAAAAACTTCTCTGTGGTCAGTTCTGCCCGATGCCAATACCCACGGGCTAAACCGACACCGCCAATATACAATTCACTGGGAACGCCTATAGGAACGGGCTGCTGATGGGAGTCTAGAACGTAAAATTCAGTATTCGCAATGGGGCGACCGATGGTAACAATACCCTTATCCTCTTGAGGCTCAACTTTATAGACGGCGGACCAGACGGTTGTTTCTGTCGGACCATATAAGTTCCAGACTTCCGTACCCCGTTCGAGCAACTGATTAGCTAGGTCACAGGATAACGCCTCACCGCCGCAAAGGATTTTCAGGGGAGAAGACTGCTGCCATCCCGCCGCTAATAACAGCCGCCAGGTTGCAGGTGTGGCTTGCATAACAGTGGCTTGCTTCTGGGCTAACTGCTGGGATAACTGGATGCCGTTAGCAGCAATATCACGACTGAGAATGATCACGTTTGCCCCTAGGATTAAAGGGAGATAAAGTTCCAGCGCGGCAATATCAAAGGATAATGTCGTTACCGATAAGAGACTATCGTTCTGACTCAACCCCAGCGTCTGACCCATGGCGGTGAGAAAATTGACTAAGGCACGGTGGGTAATTTCTACGCCTTTGGGTTTGCCCGTCGAGCCGGAGGTGTAGATGATATAGGCGAGGTTGTCAGGGGTTGCTCGGTTTGGGCAAGGCTGATGACTGGCTTCACTAATGCCTTCCCAGTCAGTATCTAGACAGACAACCTGCGCTTGATGTTTCGGTAACGTGGCGATCAAGTTTTCCTGAGTCAGCAGCACGGAAATGTGGGCATCTGCGAGCATGAAAGCTAGACGCTCTTGGGGATAGGCGGGATCTAAAGGAACATACGCTCCACCGGCTTTGAGGATGCCCAATAATCCCACAACCATCTCGATTGAGCGCTCAACGCAAATCCCCACCAAGACTTCGGGTTTGACACCCAATGTTTTCAGGTAATGTGCCAGTTGATTGGCTTTTTGGTTGAGTTGTCGGTAAGTTAGTTGTTTGTCTGCAAAGACGACTGCCACAGCATCGGGGGTTTTTGAGGCTTGAGCTTCAAACAGTTGATCAAGACAGTGATTTTGGGGATAGTCCCGCTGCGTCTGATTCCACTCAACCCATAGCTTTGTCCGTTCGGCGTCTGTTAACAGGGGTAAGTCTTTGAGTGGGTGATAGGGATGGGCAACCATGCCTTGCAGCAGGGTTTGGAGATGCCCCAGCATTCGGCTAATGGTATCCTGGTCAAAGCGATGGCGATTGTAAGAGAGGATGAATTCTAATTCAACACCGGGTATAGCGATCGCGGTTAAGGGATAGTTAGTTGCTTCAATACTCCTAACGTTGTGAATTTCTAAATCAATATCCCATTTCTCTCTCCCTCGCTCCACGGGGTAGTTCTCAAACACCACCAAACTCTCAAATAACGGCACACCTCGTGGTATTTCACTCCACCCTTGAACCTTGACTAGGGGGCTATATTCGTACTGGCGCATCTCCACCAGTTGAGTCTGAAGCTGTTGCAGCCAGGGGACTAAAGCCTGTTCGCTATCGATGGTAACCCGCACGGGCAAGGTATTAATAAACAGTCCCACCATCGCCTCGGCGCCCACCAAGTCTACGGGACGACCCGATACCGTGTTACCGTAAATCACATCGCTTTCCCCACTGTAGCGACTGAGCAGTAACGCCCAAGCTCCCTGAACCATGGTGTTCAGCGTGAGTTGATGCTGCCTTGCCAGGGATTGCAGGGCTGTTGTGGTTTCTACCGATAGCTGGATGTGCTGTTCCTCGTAGTCTGGTTTTTGGTCAGGGGAGATATCACCAGTCAGACTGATTAGAGGGGTGGGGGCTTGGATTCCACCTAGCGCTTGCCGCCAGAACCTCTCGGCTTTGGCTAAATCTTGTTGCTGTAACCAGGCGATGTAGTCTCCATAGGCTCCGCTCGGTGTTAAAGGCAAATCTTGACCTTGACAAAGGGCTTGGTACTGTTGAACAAAGTCTTTGAATACCAATGCGGTTGACCAGCCATCTAGAATCAGATGGTGTTTACTCCAGATAAATTGATAAGCATCCTCAGCAATGCGGATTAGCGTCAGGCGCATTAACGGAGCTTGAGCAAAATTGAAGCCGGAGGTGCGATCGCGTTTCAAAAATGTGTCTAACTGCTCTTGCTGCTCTTTTGCCGCCATTTCTCGCCAATCCTGTTGCTCGAACGGCAGTTTTACCTGCCGACTCACAACTTGTAGCGGTTTGTCAAGGTTTTCCCAATAAAAGCTAGTCCGCAAGACTGTGTGCTGCGCTACCACCCGTTGCCAAGCGTCCTCAAAAGCTTCAGGATTGAGATAACCCCGCAAAGTACAGCACAGTTGGACGAAATACACCCCTGACTCTGGAGAGTACAAACTGTGGAAGAGAATACCCTGTTGGGCGGGGGAAAGTTCATAGATATCTTGGATGTTGTCTGCTTTCATGAGTTTTCGTTCATCGCTGTTGTGCCAAGTATTGCGTCCCTACCGAATTTGTCCCAGCAAGCGATTCAGGTCTTTTTGGCTCACGTTTGCTTTCTGGAAGTCAGACGGGGTATAGCCTCCAGCTTCGGCAGATTGGCAATGGGCAATCAGTGCTTGTAACGCCTCAACAAACCCTTGAGCTAACTGTTCAATCGTGATTCGTTGATGGATTTGTTGGCTATAAGTCCACTCCAGTTGCAGTTGACCCCCAAGCACGAACCCGTTGACATCTATCAGATAGCGACGATTACCTCGCAGACTGCGACTTATACCAGGAGTTGGGTAAACCAGCTCAAATAACCGGGATTCGGATAGAATTTGGTCAAACTGACCCAAGTAGTTAAATCTCACCTCGGCTTGAGGAAAGCTTGACAATTTTTGGATGACTTCTGCATCCTCGCTCAGATAGCGCAGCACGCCATAGCCAATTCCTCGATTGGGAATACCGCGAAGCTGCTCTTTAATGGCTTTGAGCGCCTCCCCTGGCTGGGAAATCCCTTCTAACGTCAGCAGCACTGGGAAAATCGTGGTAAACCAGCCCACCGTCCTTGATACATCGATATCCTTGTCAATTGCTTCTCGTCCGTGTCCTTCTAAATCCAGGAGCAGGAAAGGCTCCTGTGTCCACTCAGTAAAGGTTTGTACCAACGCCGTGAGCAAGACATCGTTGATTTGAGTTTGATAGGCTAATGGCACCTCTTGCAATAAAGCACGAGTTTCTTCAACGTTGAGAGCAACGGATACAGTTTCAGCCAACCCCACTGTGTTCGCACCCTGGGGATAATCTATTGGTAAACTGGAGTAATCCGATGTTGAGAGCCAGTAGTTGCGTTCTTGCTGAAGCTGCTGTGAACGGGCATAATCCTGCAAAGACTCAGACCACTGCTGGAAAGAATAGGTTTTCGCAGGTGGTTGAACCGCTTCTCCCTGGCTGAGTTGCTGGTAAATCTGCTCCAAGTCTTCCAGTAAAATTCGCCAAGAAATGCCATCCACCGCCAAGTGATGAATCACGATGAGTAAGCGGTTCGACTGATTGTCCCCGAGGTGAAACAACGCCACCCGCAGGATTAACCCTTCTGCCAAGTTGAGGCTGGCTTGTAACTCAGATGCGGTGGTTTCCAGGAGGCTTTCCTGTTCGGCGGCTGGAATACCGGATAAATCAATCTCGGACAAAGGTACGGATTCAATCCCATCCAATCCAGCATTCACTTGTTGCCAACCCAATGCTGTGGTAGTAAACCGTAAGCGTAGGGCATCATGATGTTCCATCAAGTGCTGCACCGTTTGCTGGAGGAGTTCCGGACGAATGGATTGTCGTACCTCTAACAGTAATGCCTGGTTCCAGTGGTGCATATCATCAAGCTTCTGCTCAAAGAACCAATGCTGAATCGGCGTTAGGGGAATTTCACCCGTCACGGGTTCCTGTTGGGCTTGAATGGTTGCGGTTGTTCCCGCGACTGCAGCTAATCCGGCTATCGTCGGAGACTCAAAGAGTTGGGGGGGAGTGAGTTGTAAACCGGCTTGATTAGCTCTGGAGACAATCTGAATGCTGAGGATTGAATCGCCCCCCAACTCAAAGAAGTTATCATAAATGCTGATGCGATCGCGCCCTAGAACTTGCGCCCAAATCTCGGCGATGGTTTTCTCGACGGGGGTGCGGGGGGGGACAAATCGCCCTTCTATCTCTGGTTTAACGCTATCGGGGTTGGGTAGCCCTTGACGGTTGACTTTACCGTTGGCGGTAAGAGGTAGGGCTTTCAGGGGTACGAATGCTGATGGTATCATATACTCCGGCAATTGCTCCTTCAGGAAATCCCGCAGTTGATTAATCATTACTGACTCCTGACTGGGAACGATATAAGCCACCAAGCGTTTGTGACTCAGTTCGTCTTCCTGTGCCAAGACAATGGCTTCCTGAATAGCAGGATGTTGGTTCAGCACTGACTCAATCTCTCCCAGTTCGATGCGGAAACCGTGAATCTTGACTTGGTGGTCAATTCGTCCTAAAAACTCAATATTGCCATCAGGGAGATAACGCGCTAAATCCCCCGTTTTGTAAACTCTTTTGGGGGGGACATCCTCTCCGCCCAAATACTCGATGGTAATAAACTTCTCAGTCGTTAGTTGTGGCTGGTTGACATAGCCTCGCGCCACACTATCCCCACCAATATACAGCTCTCCCGGCACTCCGATTGGTACAGGTTGCAAATAATAGTCGAGAATATAAATCTGGGTGTTTGCGATCGCACATCCTATGGGTACTGTCTCAGATTTATCCCTAATTCGCTCATGGACAGGATACGTCAAGACACCTACAGTCGTTTCCGTTGGTCCATAGTGGTTCAGGATTTGACAAGTGGGTTCGTACTGCTGGATTTTCTCAACCAACTGCCAACTCAGGACTTCACCGCCCAAAATCAGGTATTTTCGGGGTAAAATCTTCTCTGGGTGAGAGGCTGTTAATAGAGCGTTTAAGTGAGACGGAACAATTTTAAGATAATCAATCGGATGGCTTTCACAATAGTCTATGAGTGCCTCTGGACTGGTTGCGCGTTCCTGGGAGATGATATGCAAACATCCACCCGTACACAAGGCTGAGAAAATCGCCGTGTTCCCCAAATCTGCCGCTAAAGTAGACACGGTGGCAAAGCTAGCCCCCTGGGGCACGTCCAATCTTGCCAAAATACCATGCAAATAGTTGACGAGTTGGCGATGCTCAACCGCGACGCCTTTGGGTTTACCCGTTGAACCTGATGTGTAAATCACATAGACTAAATTCTCAGGCATTGCTGGACAAGGGGGAGTCTCTTCTGGCTGTTGGGCAATAGTCTGCCAGTCAGCATCGAGACATAGAAGCGTCGCAGTTTCTGCACAAAAATGTTCAACTAAATGCTGTTGGGTTAAGATGACTGATGCTTGGGCATCGTGTACCATGAACGTGATGCGATCGCGGGGAACAATCGGCTCAATAGGAAGGTACGCTCCACCTGCTTTAAGAATACCCAACACGCCGACGATCATATCCAAGGAACGCTCCACGCACAGAGCTACAATAGTTTCAGCACTAACCCCTAGTGATTGCAGGTGATGGGCGAGTTGATTCGCACGGGTATTGAGTTGGGCGTAAGTTAGTTGTTCATTTTCAATAGAAACGGCAATCCTATCAGGCGTTTGTCCTGCCTGTTGCTCGATGAATTGATGGATGCAAAGCTGTTTGGAATAATCAGTTTGGGTGTTATTGAACTCAACGAGCAGTTGATAGCGATCACTCGGACTTAAAATGTCTAACTTACCAATAGTAACATCAGGCTTGGCGATGACATTGGTTAACAAGGTTTGAAAATATCTTGCCAAGCGTTCAATCTCTTCTCTGTGAAACAGGTTAGCATCATAGTGTAATTCTGTAACTAAATTATCATTGCGCTTCAGGCAGGACAGTTTTACTTTAAACGGCTCAATACAGGCGTATTGTTGGTTAATGGAAAATGATACATCAGCCCCAGTATATTGACCATACTGTTCTCTAAATTCAAAACTATAGGGAAAAAAGCAGTAACCCAAGTTTTGTTCAGTCACACCTGCAACCTGTTCCCAATTAAACGCCTCTTGCCATTTCCAGGCATTATGTGTAGATTCATCAATTTGGTTTAATACGTCACTGAATGGAGTTGTATCGTCTAAATGACTATCAATCGGTAAATATTTAGCTAATAGTCCTAACGTAGGTTCTAGTTCTTCATAGTTTCGCCCATCAAAATAGGTGCCAAGAATTACATTTGACCGTCCAGTCAGACGCCAGAGCAGAATAGCCCAACACGCCTGAAGCAGCACAGAAATTGAGGTGTTGTAGTTTTGCGCGATCGCATCTAGATTAACTACCTTTTCCGACGTTAAATCAACAGAAATTAATTTAGGTTCAAATCCCAGTTTTTGGGCAGGCATATTTTCCTGAGGAAGCTGCCAATTCGCCAAATCTGATAAATCTTTTGTCTGCCAATACTTTTTCCCGACTTCTACTTCTTCCCCAGCAAATAATTCATTTTGCCATTCTGCAATATCAATATACTGTAATGGCTGATCAACCCATTCCTGATTTTGCAACTCTGCGGCATAAAAACGGCTAACTTCACGGATAAAGTTCTCGATACTTACCGCATCTGAGTTCATGGCTGGTAAGCTAACCAGCAATATCTGCTGATTGGCTGCAAGAATGACTAGAGAACTATCTAAGATATCCCCTTTCTCGAAGTCAAAAGATAGCTGCTTCGTCTCATTAAACAGTGCCTCGATTTGAGCATGTTGTGTTTCCGGATCTAGATCAGTAAAGTCATGGTAATGAAGGGTTGGTAAGCGATTAGCGGTGATAACTTGCAGGGGAACATTCAGCCCCGGTAACGCCTGAAAATTAGTCCGGAGAATCTCGTATTTCTCAACTGTTCTTTGTATAGATAACTCTAGCTTTTCGGGATTGACAGTCCCCTGAATTAGCACAGCGCATTGAATCCGATAAACTAGACGGTTTACGCCTTTTTGCAGAAACCATAAACGCTTTTGTTGAGGTGAAAGTCTAAATCCTTCTATCGATGTAGATTGCATAATTTTAACCCTCTTTTATTAAGACTATATTGCTCATTTTTTTAACCGGATGGCTTACGACAGACAAAAACACCTTCACCTAATAAATCCGGTAATTCTAGATATCGGCATAAATCGTAAAATTTAATATCAGTAAAACCTATTTGGCTTAACCCAGATTCAATATCTACACGGGAATAATTTTTTGACAATAACTGATAATCTAATCGTTGCCATTTTTCTTCTTTTAGTTCCATAACCGTAATATCTCTCCTGCCTATTTTCTCATCGAAATCATAGATTTGTTGCCAAATCCAAATATAGTCATCGTTGACACCACACCTTTGAATATTATTCCATTGACTTGACTGATACCGTTCTTCCATAGACAGGTTAAAGGCAAATAATCCATTGTCTAGGAGCGCTACAAACACGTTATAAAAGACGCTTTTCAACTCGTCAAAATTCATAACATGATTTAGACTACTTCCTGCCGAAATCACTCCATGAAAAGTCGGCGCAAATTTAAAGGAGCGAGCGTCACCAAGAATTAATCTACTCTCTGGTGCTTTTTCGCGAGCATAGTGTAGCATTGCCTCAGATCCATCAAGTCCAGTAACTTGATATCCCTTAAGCAACAACGGTGGTATCAAATTACCATTCCCACAACATAGATCCAGAATCTGTGCTTGATTCGGGAGATGTTGTAAAAACAAGTTTTCTAAAATTTGTATAACTTGATCATCATAGATCTGATTCCACCTTTCTTGATAAATCCGAGCTAATACATCATAGTCTGAATAAGGTTTTATTGAATCCATGAACGACACCTCAACTACTGGTGTAAACTTCCTTTATGCTGTATCAACTATAGGTTATTAGCCTCAAAAAGATTAGCCATTCCGACCAAAACCTTTCGCGAACCGACAAATGGTAATCGTCCATGTGCAGCTAGCATATTGTCCAACATTAAAATGTCTCCGTTTTGCCAAGTAAAGGTAATAGTTTCTTGTTGATAAGCTTGACGGATTTCATCCAAGACAGAAATTTCTATCGGAGAACCATCCCCATAATAGGCATTTCGGGGTAAATCTTCTTCTTTAATCGCCCCAAGGAGCGATTGACGGATTTCTGGGTCTAGGTTTGATACATGAAAGAGATGAGCTTGATTGAACCAAACCTTTTCCCCTGTTGTAGGATGGGTGGCAATCCCTTGACAAACTTGACGAGTTCTTAATTGATTGCCGTCTTTCCACTCAAACTCAATTCCAGCTTTACGGCAATACTGTTCTACGTCTGCTTTGTCCTTTGTCTGAAATACATTCTCCCATGAAAGGTCAAATTTGTCACTATAATTTCGCACATACATCACCTTTTTTTGTCTGAATTTTTCTTTGATGTCTGGAGCAATGCGCTGAAAGACTTTACGACTGTCGGCAATCGGTGTTTCTCCACCTTGATCAGCAGACTTGACACAGAAGAACCAAATCTTCAGGGGCCAGTTCAAGGAATACGCCATCTCATTGTGTAACGGAATCGATTGAGTGGCAGGATATTCTGTTGAAGTATAAATTTTGCCGCTTACCTGACGGCGGGGTGTTGAACGGTAGGAATAATCCAGTAATGTGCCGGCAATACCCTGGATAAACTGCTCAAACTCATTAGTATGCTTGACATTAAAGTTCCGAAACAGAATTCCACCATGCTGCAAAAGGTAGGTGTCAATCCACTCTTGATGACTTGCCGCCCACGTAATTAAATTGAGTTCCTCTATCGCAGGTTGAACCACTAAAGGCAGGAGAGTTTCAGGCTGAAGTAACTCAGGTTTAATCAGGTGATTTTGGGATAAACGAATAGGTTTGCGTTGGATAGAGCCGAGTTTATTCATGATGCAATTTGGGGTTTAATGTTTTGGGTGAGATGGTTTTGCCGCTTTACGGGGTGACAATCTAGCTGAAGTGTTGAACCATCCTGCTTTTAGCCCATTTCTTCTCTTAAAAGATAGGGTCAAAGATAGGAGTTTGTCTCTGGGGGACTAGCCCCCCAGACCCCCCAATGGGGGACGAGCGCCTCCCCCATACCCCCCGCGCAACGCTTCGCTTGAACATATCTCATCTGGTGGTTTTCATCTATCAATAGAAATGTCACGAATGTTTCTTCTTTGGATATATTAATCTCGCTCGAAGCCTCATTTTCAAGGGTGTAATACGGCTTATCACCCTTCAGTTTTGCCGCTCTAATGCTGATGAATTGCCCTGCGCTTAATCATCCCTAACTTATGACTACGAGCCTGTTTGAATTCTTGTTCTTTGAGACGCTGTTGTTGCTTTTTGACTTCAGCTATTTTCTGTTTGAGGGTATTAAGCGTTACCTCCGGCTGTTCAACAATGGTGTGCAAGAGAACTTCAAATTGTTGTGCCATATCAGCAATCGTCGTTGCCTCAAACAAGTCGGTTTTGTACTCAAAGAATCCACTCAGACCTGTGGGCGTCTCGGAGAGATTAAGATTAAGATCGTGTCGTGCTGTACCCGGTGCGATCGCCAAGGGTTTCAACGTCAAGTCGGCTAAATCCAAAGCCGGGATTGGCACATTTTGCAGAACAAACCACACTTGGAACAATGAGTTATGGCTCAAACTTCGCTCAATTTGCAGCTCATTGACGAGTTGTTCAAAGGGGATATCTTGATGGGCATAAGCTGCCAACGCCACTTCGCGCACTCGTTGTAATAATTCCCGAAAACTGGGATTACCGCCCAAATCGGTACGCAGCACTAAAGGGTTGACAAAAAAGCCGATTAACCCTTCAATTTCCGGTCGGTTGCGGTTAGCAATAGGCGAACCCACCAAGATGTCCTGTTGTTGGCTGTAGTGATGGAGCAACGTCTTGAACGCTGCCAGCAATGTCATAAATAAGGTCACACCTTCCTGACGACTCAGCCCTTTGAGCGCTTGCGTGAGAGGTTTGGGGATGTCCAGACTGTGCCGCGCTCCCCGGAAGGTTTGGATAGCGGGGCGGGGATAGTCTGTGGGTAACTGTAATCCAGATGGAGCGCCCTTAAGCTGCTGTTTCCAGTAAGCTAGCTGAGTCTCTAGCACCTCGGTTTGTAACCACTGTCGCTGCCACAAGGCAAAGTCGGCATAATGAATGGGCAATTCCGGTAGGGAAACAGGATTCCCCTGATTGAACGCAGTATAGAGCGTGGTGAGTTCTTGCAGGAGTACCCCCATTGACCACCCGTCCGAGATGATATGATGCAGGGTAAAGAGCAGCAGATAGTTGGTTGAGTCGAGCTTTAAGACTGTGCCGCGCAGTAATGGACTGGTTGTCAAGTCGAAGGGGCGTTGAGCTTCCTCCGTCGCCAGACGCATCACCTCTGTCTCCTGTTCATCGAGGGGAAAGTCTTGCAAGTTGACCACGGGCAGCGTCAACGTCAGCTTTGGAGCAATGATTTGTCTCGGTTGTCCCTCGACTTCAATAAACGTTGTTCGCAAGATTTCATGACGCCTGACAATTTCGTTGAGACTTTGCTCTAGGGCTGTGACGTTGAGTGAACCCTGCAATTGAGCTGCCACGGCGATATTATAAGCACAATTGCCCGGTTGTAGGCGATCAAGGAACCACAAGCGCTGTTGAGCAAACGATAACGCTAACGCTGCATTTCGGGAAACGCGCTCAATTGGTGAGACCTCAAGTTGGCGTCCAGTCCGGATCATCGCCTCCAGGCGATCGCTCACTCCAGCGACTGTCGGTGCATCAAATAAGCCGCGTAGGGGTAACTCCACTCGGAACGCTTGGTGTACCTGAGATATCACCTGAGTTGCCAGCAGCGAATGTCCACCTAGCTCAAAGAAATTATCGTGTATACCCACCTGCTCAACATTCAGCACCTTTGCCCAAATTCCAACTAGCACCTCTTCAACCGGAGTCCGGGGCGTCGTAAACGCTTCGTTCAGTTCAGATCGTGCCGAGTCAGGTGCAGGCAATGCCCGGCGGTCTACTTTGCCATTGGGCATCAACGGCAGTGCTTCCAGGAGTACGAAAGCTGAGGGTATCATATACTCCGGCAATCGCTTCTTCAGGTAATCCCGTAATTGGGGGATTAAATCGGACGCCAATTGGGTTTGCAATGGATTATTGGCGTAAGCGTTCCAAGGCTTAAGACGAACTGTTTCCGGGAAAAAATAGGAACCTGGCGATCGCGGGGTTGTCTGCCGCCGAAATACTACGTCAAAATACCCATCGATACCCGAACTTGACCCGTTAATCTCTACAAAGTAAGGGAGCGTTTGGCTCAAGTCCCATAAATCTTCCGGCTCTATCCCTGTCTCTAGAGGACTTGCTGACAAGGCTTGCTGTAAGTCGCTGACGGTTTCAATGGCTTGATCACGAGCGAGTCGGTCTAGGGTCTTGACTTCTGCAACCAGACGTGCATCAGGAACACGAGTGATGCCGATCATTTCGGGTTGAGTTTCTGCTAACAACTGACCGATGGATGTCACAGTTAAACCCTGCTCTTGCCAGTCCAGCCACGGGAACTCAGGGATAGGAGTCACTTCAACGCCCAGATAGGGATAGGAGTCACTTCAACGCCCAGATGAAGAATTACATCGTAGCGAAACTTGGTCAATTCGTTATGGTAACGACCCCGTTTAGGTAGAATCTCAACATGACGAATCCTGGGGAACTGTTGCTTGAGTGCGATGAAGAAAGCTGGGTCAATCACCAGTTCTCGTTCTTGGGCGATCCGCTGTTGAATCCGCTGCTGTAATTGAGCGATTGATAGCGAGGGGGGCGCTTTGTAGAGTTGAACTGAGGTGTGAAACGCTTCTAAAAGTGGCAGACTGCGTACATCTCCCACAAAGATAAACCCGCCGCTCTCAACTGTTTTCACTGCACCGTCTAAGACACGCACCAAATAGTCAATGCTGGGAAAGTGCTGCGTAACCGAGTTAATAATCACAGCATCGAAGTCATAGGTTTCTATACCCTCAAAGTCATCCGCCATTTTCTGACACAGCGTCACCTGTGGCAGGTTGTATTCTGGTAGATCTAAAACCTTCTGAGTGTAATCCAACGCCGCAGCCGAGAAATCCGTGCCGTAGTAATTGCGGCAGTGGGGAGCAATTCGGAAAAGTAGTAAACCCGTACCGCAACCAATTTCTAACACGCGGCTTGGCTGCAACGATAAAATGCGACGGGTAGTATGGTTGACCCATTGTTGCATTTCGGCTTCCGGAATAAGCTCCCCGGTATAGCTGCTATACCACCCACTGATATTGAAGGTATTGAGTGAATCCGTTGGGTTAAAAATCCCTTCTTCATAAACGTTCTGCCACAGGGAAACCTGCTCGGCTTCTGAGGATGGGTCGGCTATTGGCTGGAGAGTTTGCACCACATACGCCGTCAAGCGCTTCTGTCCGGGTATATCGTCTCTGGCTAGCACAACCGTCTCTTTGACCCCAGGATGCTGATTGAGGATGGCTTCAATTTCTCCGAGTTCAACCCGGAATCCGCGAATTTTGACCTGATGGTCGATCCGTCCCAGAAATTCAATTGTACCGTCGGGTAAGTAGCGGGCTTTATCCCCTGTTTTATAGAGTAAGGGGTTGTTTTTGGCATCTTGGCTGCTGAAGGGGTTGGGAATAAATTTCTCGGCAGTCAACTCCGGAGCATTGAGATAACCCCTTGCCAACCCCACACCCCCGATGTGCAGTTCTCCGGGTATGCCAATGGGTACGGGTTGTAGATTTCGATCCAAGATGTAAATCTGGACGTTGGGAATCGGGCGTCCAATCGGCACCTGCTGCGATGTAGGATCGAATGGGGTTAACTCCGATAGGTCACACATCGCCGCAACGATGGTTGCTTCTGTCGGACCATAGGTATTCATGAGCGGCACCCGCCGACTGACGTACTTGTGCCATGTTGCGAGTCTGGCTGGGAGGACTTTTTCTCCGCCAATAATGACTAAACGCACAGAGGGGGGTAAGGTTAATGCCTCCGCTTCCAGGCAGGCGGTGAGTTCGTGCCAGTACGCTGTTGGTAGATTCAGGACGGTTAGGTTTCTATCCTGACCGAAAATTGGGGATACAAGCCCCGTCCTTATAGGGCGGCTTTTTATTTGATAAATCGTCCTGTTATTTTGTCAAACAGTTGTATAATGGTGTTAGGAGGTGATGCAATTGTTTAATTTAACCTACGAGTTCAAACT
>NZ_JAVKEW010000253.1:0-11156 GCF_040226375.1 Coleofasciculus sp. G2-EDA-02
ATCCAGGGTTTTTCTCTGGAACTCTAAGAAGACGAGCAAAACGAAGGGACGCGGCTTTAGTTCGTCCCGTAGTATCCTCTTAGAATCCCCCGCGTCCCTTCACTTCGTTCGAGGGCAAGTTTAACCGGGGGAGAAGTCAAACTAAGCTGGTGACAAGATTTGAACTTGCGACCGGCTGATTACAAATCAGCTGCTCTACCACTGAGCTACACCAGCAACTTCGTTTAGCATAGCAAATTATATTAGCAGTAGGGAAGGGGTAAAAGGGAGGCTGGGGGAGAAAAACTTACATTAGAGCTTATTGGAGCAGTAGCAGTATTAGGTTAGGACAAGTTTAACGGCAAGAGCAACCACGCAATAGTAATCAACCCTCTGCCTTGCTTGGGTCAAACGTTCAATAATACAGGTTCTGGCAATAACCGGGCGAGAACCTGCTTGAGTACCATCGCTGTCCAATCTACATCAGCTTCTGTGGTTTGTCGCCCCAAGGTCAAGCGAATGCCTCTTAATGCCTCTGACTCACTGTAGCCCATTGCCAATAAGATCGGACTAGGATTGAGTTTACCACTATCACAGGCAGAACCCGCACTAATGCCTATCCCTGCCAAATTAAGCTGACGCACCATCGTTTTACCACTCACCTCCTTCAATCGGGATGCTGGGATATTGGTTAGGCAAAAACTAACATGATGAGGTAAGCGGTGTAGTCGCGAACCTGTTGGTTTTAAATAGGGGATGTCGCTGAGTTGATTAAACAAGCGATCGCGCAACCGAATTAAGCGAGGTGTTTCCGTTGACAGTTCGGCTGTTGCCAATTCGGCGGCGACACCAAATCCCGCGATCGCGGGAACAGCCTGTGTCCCTGAACGCTGTTGCATTTCTTGTCCCCCACCCCACAGTAGTGGCACTAATTCAACATTAGGACTTACATACAGCGCCCCCACTCCTTGAGGTCCATAAATCTTGTGACTTGAGATTGACAGCAAATCCACAGGTAACTGTCGCACATCAATGGGCAACCGTCCAGCCACCTGTACCGCATCGGTATGGAACAGTATCCCATTATTTCGGGCAATTTGCCCTAGTGTTTCAATGGGTTGGAGCGTCCCCACTTCACTTTGACCATAAATTACAGATACTAATACCGTATTCGGTACCAGGGCGTCTTCCAAGTCGCGGGGATTTACTCGTCCCTGTTTATCCACAGGTAATCGTGTCACCTGCCATCCCCAAGTTTCCAACCAGCGCACAGGTTGAGCGATCGCGGAATGTTCCACGCTAGAAATCACAATATGCTTGGGCGTTCTGTAGTTTTGGGCAATCCCCATAATGGCTAGATTATCTGCCTCTGTGCCACCGGAGGTAAAAATCAAAGCCTCGGCTGGCGCATTAATTAAGCCAGCCACTTGCATTCTCGACTGTTCCACGACAGTAGCAGACCGTTGTCCCCACTCATGTAAGCTAGAGGGATTACCCCACTGCTGAGTCAATACCCCTTGCATCGCCGCGATCGCTTCTGGGCGGGGGGGTGTCGTGGCGCTGTAATCGAGATAAATTTGCATAGTGTTCAGCCTTTTTCACTCAGCGACGGGCTATAGTTTCAGCATATAGCTCTGAGGACTGTTTATTCTGTACCCAACGTCTGACTTTTTGGTCATTGGTCATTAGTCATTGAACAGAAACACTCAAAACTCTTTCATCCCTCTACTCACCGGGTTTATCCACATTGTAGTCCTCGTGAGACAAGACAGCGTAGGGAATCAACAAACTCCCGTAGTCATGACAAATCATCCGGTAGTTGCGGGTAACCGGGATACTGACGATCCAGCGATTGTGGCGTAGTCGCTTGCCGCCAAATTCTCGGTAGTTCTTTTGTTCTTCCAAGCCAGCGATAATCACACGGGCTTTGACCACCACATGGGTGGGCAAATCCTTTAAGTCAATGGGATCATTGTCAAAAGTAGACTCCCATTCTTGCTTTTGTTGCTTTTTAGCTTCCCGTGCCTTGTTGTCTTGCTCACATCGGTGGCAGGTTTGACCATACCCCTTATGACCGCACGGAAATGTCTTTTTTCGTCTCGACATAAAACGGTGGGATGGGTTCAAACCCTAGACGTGACCATGTTATCTTCCTGATAGTGACTTCCCCCATTCAGGTTGTGGAAAACGAGATTTAAGTTGTTCATTGTATTTTTATGTTAGTTCAATAGGGACAAATCCTTGAACCTTATTTCAAACTGAATCAGAAAAACCCCGATCAGCCGTTTTAGTCCGATGGCTCAGAGTCCCATGTATCTTATACTTTCCTAGCTTCTCCGGCTTGTCTCAAGGGATGAATTCCCATTGACAGCCTACTTGGTTTATGTTCCCGTAGGTGATAAAAAATAATCAAAGCAATAAGTGAATCTAATATGGATTTAATGTTTCAATCCTACTGGCATCAAGGTATCATCTGGCTCATTGCACTAACTCTGTCCGCTTGTCAAACTTCTCAACCTCAAGTTCACCATCCGCCTCCCTTACCCCAAGACCCCTTTGTTCAGGTCTACTTTAACCATTCCCCCTCAACAACCTACAAGGAACCCTATCGCTCAGTGACTCGACCGGGCGATAATTTAGAGCAGATTATTGTCGAAGCGATCGCGACGGCTCAATCCACTATCGATGTTGCTGTCCAAGAGTTGCGCTTGCCGCAAATTGCTCAAGCTCTGGTTCAACGACATCAGGCGGGGGTTAAAGTCAGGGTGATCCTAGAAAATACCTATAACCTCTCTTGGAGTGAAATCCCAGCCGAAGATCTAGCTAAACTGCCACCTCGGGAACGTAACCGCGCCCAAGAGAATTTACGGTTAATTGACAGTGATAACGATGGCAAACTGACCCCTAGTGAAATTAATCAACGAGATGCTTTGGTTATTTTACAAAATGCTGGCGTTCCTATCCTAGACGATACAGCCGATGGCTCTCAAGGTAGCGGCTTGATGCACCACAAGTTTGTCATTGTGGATGGATACAAGGTTGTGGTTACCTCCGCTAACTTTACCACCAGCGACATTCATGGCGACTTTCAAGCACCGGACAGTCGTGGCAATGCCAACAATCTCGTCAAAATTGAAAGTGTCGAATTAGCTAATTATTTTACCGAAGAATTTAACCAGATGTGGGGAGATGGACCTGGTGGCACAGCCGACAGTCGGTTTGGCGTCAAAAAGTCACCACGCCCTCCAGGGCAGGTTACTCTCGGAGATACCACTGTGACTATCAAGTTTTCGCCCACGTCACCAACTCAACCCTGGAGTCAAAGCAGTAACGGTTTCATTGAGCAAACTCTGCAAAGTGCCGCCCAAACCATTAATCTGGCATTGTTTGTCTTTTCTGAACAGCGACTGGCAGATCAGTTACAAACTTCAGATGAAAAGGGTGTCCAAGTTAAAGCGTTAATCGATCCAGGTTTTGCCTATCGCTACTACAGCGAAGGACTAGATTTATTAGGTGTGGCGCTGAGTAATGAGTGTCGCTATGAACCGGGTAATCGTCCTTGGCAAGATCCGATTGCCACAGTTGGTATCCCTAAACTCCCATCAGGCGATCTGTTACATCATAAGTTTGGCGTGGTAGACGGGAAAACGGTGATTACAGGGTCTCATAATTGGTCAGAAGCAGCCAATCACCAAAACGACGAGACGGTTTTGGTGATTGATAGTCCTCTAGTCGCCGCTCATTTTGAACGTGAATTTGAACGTCTGTACACGAATGCCATACTGGGTGTCCCGGTGGCGGTTCAGCAAAGGATTCAGAATCAGCTACAATCCTGTGACGAGATTACTGAGGCAAACGATCCGAACGCCCCAACTTTTAGTGGGATAGTCAACCTCAACACTGCCACTCAGGAGGAACTGGAAACTCTACCTGGAGTTGGACCCAAACTAGCTGAGCGAATTATTGCCGCGCGATCGCAGAAGCCATTCACGTCATTAGCTGACCTTGACCAGGTTCCAGGTGTCGGAACTCATCTACTCCAGCAGTTAGATGGGCGAGTGACGTGGTAATCCTAACCTTTATCATGCCATGAACTATTTTTCTTTGAGTTTACTCTTGACGACAACAGCGATTTTGGCTCAATTATCCCCGCCCTCGATAGCCGCAAGGATGCCCCGACTCAACTCTAAATCCGTGATCCCAGCCACGCAATTATTGGTGCAAGAGGTGAATGAGTTTGATTACTGGTTTGATCGGTGTTATGAACTCACAGGCGAGGAAGCACTGGAGGCTTGCGACAACGCGATCGCTATTAATCCCAATGATGCGTCAGTCTGGTATAACCGAGGTACGCTGCTGATGACAGAACTAGAACGATATGAAGACGCAGTAGGATCTTTCGACAACGCTTTGGAGATCAATCCTCAGGATTTGGCAGCCTGGGATAATCGAGGCGTGGCTTTAGGACAACTGGGGCGGTACGAGGATGCCTTAACTTCTCATGATCGCGCTCTGGAAATCGACGATCAACATGCGAGAGTTTGGCAAAATCGCGGCGTAACCCTGTTTCTTTTGCAGCGCTACGAAGAGGCTCTCACTGCCTTTGAGCGTGCCATTGAACTTGATCCCAACTACGAACAAGCACGACGCAACCGAGACTTGGTTCGGGAACAGTTAGGGCGATAGCCTCTTGGATTCCGCAAGTGCGGGGGAACTGATTAGTTGGGGCGGATTTTGCCAATCCCTTTCTGTCTATCTCGCACCTGCCCTTGTTGGGAAGCACAGACATCCTTTTGATCTGTGGGTATATTTAATAGCGCTGAACAACTCGCGCCATTTCACGCTCATCCTGACGCCGCTTAATTGTCTCGCGCTTGTCGTGCAATTTTTTCCCTTTACACAAACCCAGGCTCACTTTCACTAAGCCTCGCTTCAAATACATTTTTAACGGCACTATGGTTAACCCTTGTTGTTCTACTTTGCCTACAAGTTTGCTGATTTCCTGCTTGTGCAGCAACAGTTTACGGGTGCGAAGCGGGTCGTGATTGAAGTAGAGGCTGCTACTTTGGTACGGCGAAACATGTACGTTCAGCAGCCAAGCCTCACCCTTGCGAATTAGGGCATACCCATCGCGCAAATTGACCCGACCCTCGCGGATAGACTTAACTTCTGTCCCTTTTAACTCAACGCCCGCTTCATAAGACTCTAAAATCTCATAACGGAAACGTGCTTGCCGATTATCGGCAACAACCTTGAACCCTTTACTTTGATCACTCATACCAATCACCTTAGCGTCTGATACTAAAAATTGTGGTCTCAGACAATCACCTCAGGAAACCTCAAAAGGTAAAGTTTTGTTAAAAAGTTGACATTTTCTCGAAAAACAGTAACAATAGATACAGAACAAATAAATCGTTCATCTCTCTAGCCATTAATCAATTAACCGTGAAAGATGATTAGAGGGACGGAAGTAGGGACAACTCCCGAAGGAACGCGCCTCATATCACTACAGTTGCATTACGAGGCGAAGACCATGAAACTTAATTATCGCGGCATCAAATACGATTACAATCCCCCTACGGTAGAAACTGTAGAATCGGGATCTGGTGGTAAATATCGGGGTTGGGACTGGCGATTCCGTAATTTAAAAAATCCGCCAGTGTTACAACCGCGAGTCAACCTGCAATATCGCGGCGTTCGTTATCAAACACCAGGGACTGTTGCTAATAATGGTGTTGCGCCAGAAAAAGCACCCACTTTAGTTACCAGTCAAGAGAAAGCTCGTTCTCGGATGAGCAAGCAGCAACGAGTTCTCAAAAATCGTCAGCTTTCGATGTTGTATCGCTCAGCTACGGAAGTTGGATTGGCAACTCGTTAACTGTAGATGGGAGTGAACTTTCTCAGCTAAATAGGCGATTCGGATCATGTCAAATTGAAAATTATGACGTGATCCGAATCGCCATAATATTATACAATGATGCATCCTAACCGCTATGGCGCTGGCTATTCTCCCTTAAAATCGATAACTCAACACTTTAATCATCGAAGGATTCTGGGGTAAATCTGAGAATTTCAACGTCAGCGTATCGCTGTTTATCCGACTTACGGGCATTCCCTCCATCACAGTTAAAAACTCATCCACTGATCCAATCCCATAGTCCCCCTGACAGGTTTCATCCGCTGCTTGGGTACGGAAATGAGTCGGGACTACCATTTTCGGATTCAACACACCGATCGCCTGTTTAGCCTCTTGAGGATTATACGCTTTAATACTGCCGCCAACAGGCACAAATACCACATCAGGACGCCCCATGAGGATTTTCTGCTCAATTTCAATAGGTGCCGCCGCCCCACCTAAATGCAGAAGTTTAATCCCACTTTGCTCCCATTGCCATGCCACATTATTCCCCAATCGGCGTCCACCTTGGCGATCATGAGGAATACTAATCCCTTGGAATCGAATACCCCCGATCTGATAAACTCCCGGTTGAAATAGGATACGCGGATTTCCTGGCAATCCCTCAGCCGCACCTTCGTCCAACAACTGAGAGCTAATTAAAACCAAATCAGATTCCACTTTCGGTGGACGATAGCCTGCTGTACATCCGACTGTCCGAAACGGATTAACCAGAATCCGCATCCCCTCGCCTGTAAACAAAAAGCAGGTATGTCCTAACCACTGAACTGTCAACGTTCCATTAGCCGACTGTGCCCCAGCCGACTTGAATTGTGCAGCCAATGTCGTTCCCAAAGTGCTAAACACTCCTGCACCCACGTAGCGCATCAACTGTCGCCGTTTCATTGTTAGTTAATCACTACTCCTAATACTTAAGCTAGAACCATAGGGTTTTGAGTCGATGCTGGAAGAGATACTAGAAAATTTTGCAATAACTGTTTGCCACAATCGGTCAAAACACTCTCTGGATGAAATTGGACGCCTTGGAGATGGGGATAGTTCCGGTGTCTCACCCCCATAATTGTCCCATCCTCCACCCAAGCCGTAATTTCCAGCACCTCTGGACAGCTTTCTTTGTCAATCACTAGGCTGTGATATCGAGTGGCGACAAAGGGATTGGGCAGATTCTGGAAAACACCTACTCCGGTGTGGTAAATTTCCGAAGTTTTACCATGCATCAACAGGGGGGCACAGATAATTTTTCCGCCAAAGACTTGACCTATACTTTGATGACCCAGACAAACGCCTAAGATGGGTACAGTTGCACCAAGCTGGTGAATTAACTCACAGGAGATTCCGGCATCATCCGGGCGTCCGGGTCCTGGGGAAATAACTATCCCATCAGGGTTTAACTGGCGCAGTTGCTCTAGGTCAATTTGGTCATTGCGGTAAACCTGAATATCAGCAGCAACGGGTAATTTGAATCCTAGTTCACCGAGATACTGCACCAGGTTATAGGTAAAACTGTCGTAGTTATCAATGACAATAATCAAAATTTACACTCCTTTTGAACTCACCCTAACCACGACAAAACGTTACACTGTAATTTAGGTTAAAAAAATAGCTTAACGTATCAGTAAAAAGATACGAGTCATTAAGGGAGGCAAGAGTAGGGAGCCAGCCACGAGTAGGGCTGCGATCGCGGAGATGAGAACAGCACCTGCTGCACAGTCTTTAGCTACTTTTGCTAGCTCATGATAAGACTGTTTAACCGTTAAGTCCACAACCGCCTCAATTGCCGTATTCAGCAATTCCAGGGTCATGACTAGCCCACTGGTCAAGCCAATCACGGCAATTTCTACAGGTGTCAACTCTAACAAAATAGCCAAGGTAATTGCCACGGTGCCAATCAGGGTATGAATGCGAAAGTTCCGTTGGGTGACAAAGGCATAGCGCACTCCCGCCCAAGCATATTTAAAACTGACTAATAGGGTTGGGGCAATGCACCAAGCCAAGTCTCGTTTGAATCTATGATTAGACTCAGGCTTTGGCGGTTTGGGGAGTGACAGATCCTGCACTATCGACCGGGAGCTGGGAACCAGGTATTGAGAGTTAGCAGAATGAGTATTGTGATAAACCATGGGGATTGAATTCCATTGCTAGTGATGAACTGACACTGAATCCAGTGTCATTATACGGGTAACGTCAAGTTGACAATCTGGAGTAAAGCTTTCTGCTGGTTTAGCATTCGCAGCAAGCTTTCCTCATCCGGATGATCCCACCCTAAAAGATGTAACAACCCATGGGTTGCTAACCAAGCCAGCTCTACTTCTAAGGGATGACCCTGTTGTTGAGCTTGGCGACAAGCGGTTTCCACTGAAATGACGATATCTCCCAGGTAGACTGATTCAGCCCCTTGCATGTCTGGAGGTATCTGAGGCGAGTCTACCTCTAATGCAGCGAAGGAGAGTACGTCAGTGGGTTGATTTTTGTGGCGGAACTGAGAATTAAGTTCCTGAATTTCTGTGTCGTCACTCAGGCGTAGTGTCAGTTCATACCCCAGCGCTGGCGGACTATCTGGGTGCAGTGTTTCGAGCCATTGGCTGAACCAATGTTCCCAAGTGGAAGTGGAAATTGGGTTCGTGAGGGGATTAGCTTCCGGAGTCGCTGACTGGGAGGCTTCAAAGAAATAATCCTGCACTATTAGTTCGATATTCACTCGTGCCGCCTCTCTTGTGAGGTAAGCTATGGGAACGTTAACGAGTCAGGTAAGCTAAACCAATCAGCACAGCTAATAGACCCACAGTGGTTAGAAAAAAGTGTTGCAGGGATTTGCCTCCTTTGCTCACCATGTTACGCATCGCTAATTTCACGTAACTGGGTTTAGGTTCATTGAAGGCGGCGTTTGCTGTTGGCTGTTCAGCAAAAGGGGACTTCGCTGTATCCGAGGGTGTCGAGGGTTGACTCATTATTAATGGTGATTTGACGCTAAAAACTATTTTATCGCCTTTATTTACATAATGTAACAAATTGCCATTCGTAATTTGCCAAATTTGGTCAGGGCGGGTTTAGTCCAATCTAGATGATCAAGAAACGATAATCATTAAACCCGCCCCGATACCCCACACTCCACACCTATCTTCCCCATGCCAAACTGATTAGGTCAATTGATTTTCCTGACGCAGGTAGGCTTCGATGAAGGGATCAAGAGTCCCATTCATGACATCATCAACGCCGGTGGTTTCCACATTCGTCCGTAAGTCTTTCACCAACTGGTAAGGGTGGAAGACATAATTGCGAATTTGGTTTCCCCAAGCGGCTTCAACTATATCGCCTCGGATTTGGGCAATTTCCTGGGCGCGTTGTTCTTGAGCAATCACCAATAGCTTGGCTTTCAGGAGGGCGAGGGCTTTTTCCTTATTTTGCAGTTGCGATCGCTCCTGGGTACAGCGCACGGCAAGTCCTGTGGGAACATGCACAACCCGAACGGCGGTTTCCACTTTGTTGACATTTTGACCACCCTTACCCCCAGAACGAGAGGTGGTAATCTCTAAATCCGTTTCGGGAATATCTAGGTTTACACCTTCGTCTAGCATTGGCATGACTTCAACGCCTGCAAAACTGGTTTGCCGCTTACCGTTGGCGTTAAAGGGAGAAATTCGCACCAGTCGGTGAGTTCCTTTCTCTGCTTTCAAATAGCCATAGGCGCGGAGTCCCTGAATTTCCAAAGTAGCTGACTTAATTCCGGCTTCATCCCCTTCTGAGAGTTCTGCCAACTGCACTTTATACCCTTGGTTTTCTGCCCAACGGGTGTACATTCTCAGCAGCATTTCTGCCCAATCTTGGGCATCTGTTCCGCCAGCCCCAGCATTAATCGCCAGTACAGCACCATTGGCATCATAGGGACCCGATAGTAGCTGTTCTAGTTCCCAACGGTCAAGTTCGCGATTGAGCTTAACTACATTGGTTTGGGCTTCTTGCAGTAGTGCTTCATCGGTTTCGATCTCCAGTAATTCCAGAACTGCTTTTGCATCCTCTAGATTACTTTTCCACTGATGGTACTGCTGTAGATTCAATTTCAGGTCATTAAGCTTTTGCAGGGTTCGCTGAGCGAAGGTTTGGTCATCCCAAAAATCGGGTTGAGCGGCTTGTTGCTCTAAGTCTTTAATTTTGGCAGTTAGGGCAGGGATGTCAAAGATAGTCCTGGGTTTTTCCCAGGCGAAGGGACAAGGTTTCGACTTCGCGTTTAATCTCTAAAACTTCCATGTTTCTTTTTTCTGGTACTTTACTACCCTTTATCAATTGTAAACAGAAAACTTAATCCCATTAGACTAATGACAGGTATCCCACGCTTGAAAAGGCGTGGGATAAAGTTAGTCAATTAGTCGCGATTAAAAGCAATCAGCAACCGCAAAATAAAGATAAACAGGTTGATGTAGGTCAAGTACATTGACAATGCGGCTGGCAGATACTGATCATTGCGATAAGTGCGGGGCAAAATGTAAAAATCCACCACCGCCGCACCGACAAATAGCAATACGCCAATGCCAGAGATGCCTATTTCTATCCAGTTAGGGGTATAGACGCCAAAAAAGCTAAAGATGAGCTGACCCACTAATACTAGCAACAAGGCGATGATGCCCAGTTGAACGGTTTGGGTTAACGCCATCCCATCTTGATCTGAGAGATTCGAGCCAATTTGACGGGCAGCGACAAAGGTGATACCACAACTGAGGGCAGCGATGCCAATCCCTTGAATCCCTACCCCCGATGTGCCGAGGGCAACAAAGACGATACCACTGAGGGTATAACCTGAAAGTAGGCTATAGGTCGCCAATAGGGGCAATGCGGTGCTGTTATTACCTTTCTCCGCTACACCACGGGCGACGAAGAATAGGGCGAATTCCGCAATTAGGGCAACCCAGAAGGTGGGCATGAATAACCCTGGGTTTGTAGTAAGGACATTCAAACCACCATAGGTGCCCAGAGCCGTTAAAACCAATCCACCGCCGACGTAGGGCAGGGCATTGGCTATGACATTGGGCCCGACTAGGGCTTGACCCTTAGCATTGCGAATGGCTTGGCGAAAGTTACTCGTGTTGCTCATTTGACGCTCTCCCTCCTAGAAGAAGGGAGATTCTATGGAAATTTCGTTCCATATATCCCGGTAAACGGGTTCCCAGGCACACGATATTCGCCATCTAGGGCATCGTGTTATCTCCTAACACCCTGTCGATTCAGGGCTGGGCGTTTCAAACCTTTGCGGTTTGGGTTCCGCCGA